>NZ_JAAGPG010000136.1:0-18106 GCF_017104665.1 Burkholderia sp. Se-20378
TCGAGCATTACAACGAGAAGCATCCCCATAGCGCGCTGAAATACCGCTCGCCTCGCGAGTTCCGGCGCTCGATGGATTCAGCAACCTTAGTGTGACGCTGTGTCCGGTATTACAGGGGCAACTCCAGCGGTATATGGCAGGGCAACCCGCGCGACACAGAAGGCGAAGGCTGGGAAGGAGCGAACCGCCAACAATGACCTAGGGGAGTCATTGGACGATGTAATAGGCACGCTGGCGCGTGAGCATCACGGAATGAAGGCCAGCGAAGTGTGGCCGCATCTCAAAACCGCTATTGCGGAATGGTCTGGTGATTCCGTTGCCGAAACCGGACAAGAGGATGGCCGTTCCTATCGTTTTGAACATGGCGGAAAAGTCGACTCGATCATGTACAACACGTTCCGGAAGAAGCTATCTAGCGCACGAAAAACGCGATAAAGCGGCAATTATCCCGGCTGCATGCCGGATCGTTTTTTTAATACGGACATCGACAGGCACAACCGTGCATGTGTCGAGACAAACTCTAAGGAGAGAGTCGATGTCCGTGAACACCAGGGGCCTTCGCCCTAACCAGGCCGCCGAAAAACTCGGTATCGGTGTGAGCACGCTCTGGCTGCGTGCGAAAAATGATGCTGATTTTCCGAAGCCGGTAAAGTTGAGCAGCCGAACCACTATCTTCATCGAGGCTGAACTCGACGCCTATCTCCAGAAGCGCATCGCTGAATCGCGCGGCATGGTTGCCGCGTAAGGAGGCGGGCGTTATGACCAGCAAAAAAGACAAGGGCCGCTACCCCTGCCAGGGTGCGACCCAGAAGACCAGCAAGGTCAATCATAGGGATATGTCAGCCGCTGCGCAATGCAAGCGCGTGCTCGAATATCTCAAGGCTGATGGGCAGACTACCTACAGCTTACGCAGCAAAGGCATCAGCCATCCCGCGCAACGCATCAAGGAGCTCATCCGGCTCGGCTATCAGATCTGCTCACATCGCGTCTCGGCAGTCGACTCAGACGGATTCCTGCACGCCAATGTCGCACGATACAGCTTGCTTGATCGCGAACCGGATCTCGTCGACATGATGGAGGTCGCGTGATGTATGGGCAAGTCGAAGCGACACGGTACATCGAGCCGCGATGCCGGTGGCTTTGTGCCGATTCCATGGATGGTGCTGGACAGCCCAGCGTATTTACGACTGTCGCATCCAGCGAGATCCCTGCTGCTGGAGATCGCGCGGCAGTTTCACGGGGACGACAACGGACGAATGATCGTCACTCTGGCGCACCTGAAGCCGAGGGGCTGGAAATCGTGCGACACGATCCAGCGGGCGAAGCAGGAACTGCTGGACGCCGGCCTGATCTTCGAGACTGTGAAAGGGCAAAGGCCACACAAGGCGAGCTGGTACGCATTGACCTGGTTGAGTCTAGACAAGCTAGACGGATTCGATCAAGGAGCGGCAGCGGGATTTGTCCGCAGCGCGTATCTGAAAACGTAGTCCTTACTCCGTCTGACGGGGTAGAGAGCACTCCTATTGCACCGGGAGACGGTGTAGAGGGGGGCTCTACTACACCGGGAGACGGATCAATAGAGGCTGTTTTGGACGCTCTCTCTACTCCGTCAGACGGAGACCCTCTAGAGAAGCCATCTGTACCGGCCGTTCAAGCAGGGGAGGGGCGGCAATGAACCAGCAATCGATGCTGCCCGATACTGAAACGTTACCGAAACGGAAACGTCGGCAGGAAGAGATCACGATGGCCGAGTTCCTTGATGCTTGCAAGGCTACTGGCGAAAAGGCCATCCCTGCCGATGATCCGGCTTATCGCTATGCCGAGCGCGCCGGCATTCCTGATGATTTCCTTGAGATCGCATGGCTCGAGTTTCGGGAGCGCCATCTCGACAACCCGGCAAAGAAATACCGGGACTGGCGGGCGGCCTTCCGGAACGCGGTCCGGGACAACTGGTATCGATTGTGGCGCTACGCCGACGGCGGATGCGTCCTTACCGTCCAGGGTGAGCAGGCATCGCATGTGCATGGCAAGGCGGCTCCGCGCACGGACGCACAGAGCCGTGACGTTGCGCGGATGTGGGCGTCTTCGCAAGCTGACCGAGCCGCAATCAACGCCACGGAAAACGCCAAAGCAAAGGCATTGCTGTTTGGCTCCTCTCCGCGGCGCCCTTCGCGCCACAGCGGCTTCGATCAGATCGACTACCGGGATGGTATCAATGAAGACGGCTCGTTCTGAGAGTGGATCAGGTGCTGAGGAAGCTGGTAACCCCACTTGCTCATTCGGCAACTAGTGCATCAATTTTAGAAAGTTATCGGAGATTGAAAATGAAGATGTTCAGCAAAACTAACGATAAGGCAGAGAGCGCGGTGGTCATGGGTGTGAAACGGGATGTGACGATCAGCGACGAGCCGAAGAAGCGGCCGGATCACGTGAGAGTCGAAAGCGACGAGTGCACGTGGAAAATCGGCCTGACGCTGGACGAGCAGCATGAGCTCGGCTCGGCGTACGAGCGAGGTATCAACGACGAGGAATCGTTCTTGAGCCTTTTTGCCGACCGTATATATCGCTCCTGCGCGAACACGCTCACCGTCGAATTTAAGCCATGTGAGCCTGGGAAGGTGTCCTTGTCGGTCAGTGCCGACAATCCTAATTTTGCAGCGGAGGGCGACCGTGCACATCTGACTGTTCCATACAGAGAAGTGGGTGCGCTCATCGTCCAATTGATTGAGAAGTCCCAATCTCGCAAGGACCTCATCTCTGATCTGGTGACTTCCCTTCAAAGGAGCGATGCATGAGCAACGATCTAAGGCATCTGGTTCCTGCCGGGCTGGCGGAAATGGTGAACGGCCAACTGCAGATCAGTGCGGCAGGCTGGCTGTGTGTTGCACTAACCAAGCTGTACGACGCCAACGCGGCCGAAAGCGATAAGACATGGTCCTTCGACGCCGTAGCCAAGTTGCTGGACGGTGCTCGCGGTCGCGGATTTGCCAATACAGGCACCCTGCTGACCCTAGCCGCGACCGGTGCGGAGGCACGATGCTTCGCTGGATTGGCACGGGAGGCCATGGAGGGCGCAACTCCTGAGGAGGTTACTGCAGCCATCGGTTTGATCCGGAGCGAGGAACCTATCACGCGTTTCCCCGAAGAGCAGGAGTAACGATGCGCTATTACGAACTAAACCTATATCGCCCAGACGACACAACGAAGCCCGTCCGCACATGGACCTCCTATCCGAATGGGCGGTTCGACCCTGGCGCGCTCGATGTCGAGTTCGATGTGTTGGTGACGGCGTACCACACGCCAGTAGGCGGCTCGTCCATCAGAGTTCATGGTGTGGCGTTGCAAGACTTGATGCAGCCGCAGCAGTTTGGAATGCAGATAGTGGGAAACAAGGTACAGCCGGGCATGTATCTTGAACTGAAGGGTGGCATGGGGAAGGGTCTTCCCCTTGCAAATCCTGCGCAGGCTCAAACCCTGCTCAAGGGGCAGATATACCAGTCGTTCGGCCAGTGGGAAGGCACGGAGATGCAACTGGACTTCACCATCAACGCGGCGGATTTCAGTTCGGACAACCCCGGCAACTACGTGCTGAACTGGAAGGCCGGCCAGCCGCTTCAAACAGCACTTCAAAACTGTCTGTCGGTGGCGCATCCGAATATGCCGACGCTGTTCGGCATCAGCAACCAACTCGTGCAGTCGTATGACGAGGTGCACCTTTGCAGCACGCTCGATGAACTCGGTCAACTCGTCCAAGAGATGACAGTCGGGCAATTCCTTGGGGAAGAATACCCAGGGGTCTCCATCGCAATTAATGCAGGCGCAATTAGCGTGTTCGACGGCTCCCAGCCGCCCCAGGCGACGGTGCAAATCAATTTCACCGACCTCATCGGTCAACCGACCTGGCTCGACGCGGGCACGATGCAACTGATGGTAGTGATGCGCGGTGATATTCAGGTTGGCTCACAAATCAGGATGCCAACTGGCTTCACGAGCGGGGCGGGTTCGACCATCTTTCAGTCCAGCGACCGCAGCGCGTCTGCCTACAACTACAACCTTACGTTTTCCGGCACGTTCCTAGTGACTGGACTTCGCCACATCGGGCACTTCCGATCGACTAGTGGGGCGGACTGGTCCACGGTAGTCGAGTGCGTGCCGACGACGCCGGCCGGCAGCTTCTGAGGACGCGTCCCGCTCCATGCAAAGGAAGTTGAAAGAAGAACGTTTTCGTCGATAGGAGGGCACTGTAACCAGAACACCAATCTGAATCGAACCATACCTCAAATATTTACATTAGGAATACGAATGAGTCAGTTTGTTATTGTTAATAACGTCAACACAACGCTTGCATCCGCCCTTCCGTCTTCGTCCACGACGATTGTGCTGGCGAGCAGTGCCAATCTGCCGACGCTCAGTGCCGGCCAGATCATGCCCATCACTCTTAACGATGAGGCAACGGGCCTGAACTACGAAATCTGCTACGTCACGGCTATCAGCGGAACATCGTTGACAGTGACGAGGGCTCAGGAAGGGACGAGTGCTCTAAATTGGAACGTCGGCGATTATGCGTTCTGCGCCTTCACCTCTGGGACAACCGCAGTATCAACGGGCAATCCAGGCAATACGTTCCAAGTGGCCGCGCCCACGGCAGCCAATCAGGCCATTCCGGCCGGACAGGCTGCCGGCGTCGTCGGTGCCGCCCGCAACCTCGTGATGTCCGTCACCGCAGCAAGTGCATCGGCAACACTCACGGCAGACGAGATCATCGTCGAGACAGCGCTCGGCGGCATCCGCTATTGCCTGTCGTCGTTCTCGAAGACCATCAACCTCGCCACAACCGGCGCGGGCGGCATGGACGTTGGAACGGCGCCGGTGTCCGGCTTCGTCGCACTCTATGCCATCTACAATCCAATCACGGCGACGAGTGCATTACTCGCGACCAACGTTAGCAGCTCCGTCGCGCCGAACATTTATGGTGGTGGAAATATGCCCGCGGGTTACACCGCGTCGGCATTGGTGAGCGTCTGGCCGACGAATGCAAGCTCGCAGTTTGCGGTAGGCTTTCAGGACGAACGCAAGATTTGGATCACTCCTCAGGCGGCACTGAGTACTAATACGCAACAAAGCAGCCTCACAGCGCTATCGATTTCGTCTCTGGTCCCGAAAGGCGCAAAGCGTATTTCGGGAAATATTGTCGTCGGCTCCAGTTCCGCCAATGCGTCGATGACAGGGCAAGTTGCGGGATCTGCGCAAGCCTTCGGTGGGCAGCAATTGACGGCTTATACAGGATTTGCCGGTCAAGCCTATACGGTGCCGTTCAACGATGTGCCGTTGATTACGGCACAAACCATGTATTACTCGGCAGTCGTCAATACGGGAACCATGGCGCTCACCATCACGCTCACGGCCTATACGTTCTGAGGAATTGCCATGATCCAGGTGCAATTTTTTGATTCGTCCGAGACGACGATTGTTTCCTATTTTGCCTGCCCGCAAGATTCGAAGGCCTACCCGAATCAAGCCGTGATCGACACAAGCGACGAGCGTTGGAAAGCGTTCTGCACACTGGTCGATGGTGCCAAATGTGGGCTTCCGACTCCGGCGCCCTGAGCCTCCGATCTGGATTTTTGGGACCAGTACGAGCATAAGTGCGCGGGCTGGTCCTTACCACTACGATGTCGCAAAAGAGGTGGGCAATGACTGAAGGAAACGCGGTCGCAACGATGCAAGACAAGGAGGTGGCACAGGGCGATGAGGCAAACCCGGAAGAGATCGCCAAGGCACAGGTACGGGCAGCGAGAAAAGCGCGCATGACAGTCGACGGAGGAATGTCGTCAATCCAGATCATGCAGATGTTCGGCACGCCGTTGGCGTGCGAAACGCTCTCGGTTGCGGAACTCGGCGTTGCTTTGAACGACATGGTCCGCCAGATCAGCGAGGGCGATATGTCGAGTGTGGAGCGCCTTCTTGTGACCCAGGCCGTCGCGCTGAACGCGCTTTTCGGCGAGTGCGCTCACCGGGCCAGCAAGAACATGGGCTCTCATCTGCCGGCGACCGATGCCTACATGCGCATGGCGTTAAAGGCGCAGCAGCAATCGGCGACGACGCTCAAGATCCTGGGCGAGATCAAGAACCCGCGGCAAGTGGCGTTCATCAAGCAGCAGAACAACGCGCAGCAGCAACAGGTGAACAACGGTACTCCGCCACCTTCACGCACACGGAAAGAAGAGGGTGACCCGACGAACGAACTTTTGGAGCACCAGAATGGCGAATGGATGGACGCCGGAACGGCGGGCGAAGCAGGCCGAGGCAATCAAGCGATGGAAGCCGTGGGAGCGGTCGACCGGGCCGGCGACGTTCGAGGGTAAGGCCGTATCGGCTCAGAACGCGACGAAGCATGGCATGCGGTCTGCAGAGTGGCGAGAGCAGTTGAAGCAGCTCAACGCCTTTCTGCGTGCGTGCCAGAAGCGATTAAAGAATGAGGTGTGAATCACGCAGACGTAGCCAGGAGCCCGGGGGCTACGTCAGCAAGCATCACGAGCTGATTCGGCATCCGAGAGAGGTGTAGGTGAAGGGCAGGAGGTTTTTTGAGTCCCTAAAGGGTTCAAGTACGCCTAGGCGAATTGTGGGACCAGTACGCGCACGCGCGCGAGGCGCTCCCCGATAACGCCGAATTTCTCCGAGCTTTTGTTCGCACATTTCGGAACGACTTGATTCGCTGGGAGCCTTGCGGGGCGGCGCGCGTGCGGATTTGTGAGCCGTGTTTTCCGAACGAATTTCCACGCAGATAAATCCGAGCTGCCAGATCCCTTAGTGAAGATTGTTGCGGCAGGAGCAACAGTCGCGAGACGTAGTTTCCACTTTGGTTTCCACGGAAAACGTGGGATCTGGAAACCGTCTCGGGGTGGTTCGCACCTCGGAGGCTCGCAGGCAGGTTCGCAAGAAAAGCGCCCAGTTCGCTGGCGCTGCGAGCAGGGTGCCGGCAAAAAGCGCAGTGTCCGACCGGAGAACCCAGACCCCCCGCCAGAGCCTTTAGAATAAAGGGCTTTCGCGCTGTTGACCCAGTAAAACGGCTGATCCGGGCCGCCTCCGTGGGGGATCAGACCACCATCATCCGGCCGGTCGGCGTCACGATCCAAATGTCATCGCGGCGCCAATTGGCGAAAAGCCCGCGCGAAGCGGGCTGGGCTAATCTCACACCTTGTACGGCCCTGCTAGCCGCGACATCTACGATGAACGCGTCAGCATCCTTGTTCGAGGCACCTTTGTGTTTATCGAAGGTGCTACCGGACCCGAGGTAGTCGCCGGCGCACATCACGCCTGCGCGCGCGACGGCGTGGCCGATGTCTTCGACAGGGAATAGATCGGGGAGGCCAGCCTTGCGCTTATGTAGCTCTCCAGCTACTTGACGCGGCATTAGAACCTCGACTGCTTGTTGAGCTATCAGGTTGCGCAACAACTCGACATTCTCCGCATCCTGTTCGAGGCGATCATAGATGTTTGAGTCAAGGATGATCTGGATCATCGGGACATGGCGAATTTATGCGGCCGCAGATGCTAGGCGCGCAACGTGGATGAACAGGAGATCACCGTAGGCCCATACGATGGTTCCAATGATCGTGAGGCAGGTAGAAAATCCTAGGCCGCACTTCTGTTTTGAAAGATACCGTGATCTCAGCGCCATAATCTCTGGGCTACCGAATGATCCCGGGGTAAGTAGATCACCTAGATGGCTTGCTTTGTTCTGAGCTAAGAAGGCAAATACCGTGACTGGCGCACCGGCCCGTTGGAACCATTGAGCCATCGAGTCGCTCATCGGCCGTAGAGCATCGGTACACGGTAGCGCGATCAGCAGGAGGGCTGCTAGTCCAAGCAGGAATGCGACGGAGCGCCAAGCCGCCTCAACCCTCTGCTCGTGTTCCTGCCAAAATTCTGATGCTGTTGTCATTGAATACCTCGTGGCGCTGTCAGATGGCTCGATGGATGAATGTCTCAATCTCGTGCAGCGCTGGTGACGCGATCGCCTAGCGTCCGACGTTGATCGGAATGACTGCTGCGCCAGCCTCAAGTGCATCAAGGTGATCGGCCCAGTGTTGCATCATCTTCCGACGTTCGGGCAGGAACTCGGCGTGCACGTATGCCGCAGTGACCTGATTGCGCTCGGCGTGGGCAAGCTGCCGATCGACCACATCGCGGCTATAACCAAGTTCGCGTAGCACGGTTGCGGCCAAGCCGCGAAACCCGTGACCGGTCATGCGCGACTTGTAGCCCATACGGTAGAGCGCGTAGAGCATCGTGTTGTTCGAGATGTGGCTTCGGCCCTGGACGCTGTAGAACACATGCCGTTGATCGCCGTTGAGCTCGCGTAACGCGGCCAGTGCGTCGAGTGCTTGGCGCGACAGCGGGACGATGTGCGGATCGCGCATCTTCATGCGCTCGGGTGGAATCCGCCATTCGGCGGCGCGCCCGTCGAACTCATCCCACTCTGCGTTGATCATCTCGGTTGTTCGAGTGAACGTCAGGGCCATGAAGCGAAGCGCCAGCCGCGTAACAAGATCCCCTTGGTAGGCGGCAATGTCCCGCATGAGCTGCGGAATCTCGACGGGTTTGACCCGCGCCATGTGCTGGACGCCTGCGCCTTTCTTGAGAACAGTCTCGGCATCGATGTCCGCGGCAGGATTCCGAGGGCATCGCCCGGTCATGATCCCGTACTGGAACACTGCACGCGAGCGCTGGAGAATACGCTTTGCTGTCTCTCGTACGCCGCGGGATTCGACGGCCCTCAAGATTTCGAGCATGTCGGGCGCCTCGATGTCTCGGATCGGACGATGGCCGATTCGGGGGAAAACATCGACCTCTAGCGAGTTGATCACTTTGCTCGCATACACTTCGGTCCAGCCGTCTTTCTGGGTAGCAAACCACTCGCGCGCGACAGCCTCGAACGTCGACGCGGCTTCGATCGCCCGGGTGCGTTTAACTTCTCGCTTCTGCTCGGTCGGATCGGTGCCGACGGCCAGTTGCTTCCGCGCATTGAGGCAGGCCTGCCGAGCCGCAGCCAGCGTCACCTCTGGATAGACGCCGAACGATGCGAGCTTTTCCTTTCCGTCGAACCGATACTTCATGCGCCAGTACCGGGAGCCGTTCGGCATGACCTGCAAGTAGAGCCCCTTGCCGTCAGCCAAACGGTAAGGCTGCTCGGCGCCCCTTGCACGGCGTACTTGAAGTTCGGTTAACGGATCAGTTCGCTTCGGCATTTGCTGATGGGGGTATCGGGGCCGAGTGCTTTGGGGTATATCCCCACTGATACCCCCAAAGTACTTGGCTTGTGCTGGACAATCTTGGACAATGATGGCAGAAAAAGCCTAGGCCGAACAAGGCTGTGCGTTGCTTTTCGGATGAACTTGGAGGAAGGTAGACGCTGAGATGGTCCCCCCGACAGGAATCGAACCTGTATCTAGCGCTTAGGAGGCGCTTGTTCTATCCATTGAACTACGGGGAGAGCCATGTCCGAGTGATCGCAAAAAACGCGAACCGGACGGCGGTGTGGACAGCGCGCAGAGTATAGCAAACGCGCGGCGCGTCGGCGGGGCGGAATGCGCGCCGACGCGCGCGATCGCGCAATCAGCCGCGATCAGAAATCAGAGAACCAGCGAATCAGAAATCGACGACGACGAAATCTTCCTTGCCCACATCGCACAGCGGGCAGCGCCAGTCGGCGGGAATGTCGGCGAAACGGGTGCCGGGCGCGAGGCCTTCGTCGGGCAGCCCTTCCGCTTCGTTGTAGACCCACCCGCAAATCAGGCAGACCCAGCTCTGGTATTCGGTTACTTCGCTCATGTAGCGCTCGGGAAAATGGAAATTCGGTGATGCCGTCCGCGGCCTGGCCGGCGGACGAAAGGCGCAATGGTACCGGAATTTCGCCGAACGGCTCCGTAACGTCGTTTTAAACGTACGCATCGCGAACAACGTAACTGAAACACGCCCGCCGTGCGTGCGGTGTATGCTTCCGAGGCTGTCCAATCATAAGGAGAATGCGATGCTGAACAGAAAGTGGATCGCAGGTGCGGTATGCGTGGCGGCGATGGCCGTGTCGACGATGGCGCGGGCCGAGGCGCGCGTGTATTTCGAAGCGCCGAGCGATGGCGCGACGGTGTCGAACCCGGTGCTCGTGAAGTTCGGGCTCGAAGGGATGGAGCTTCGGCCCGCCGGCGACATGACACCGAATACCGGCCATCATCACCTGCTGATCGACGGCCGGCCGATTCCGAAGGGCGACGTGATCCCCGCGAGCGAACGTTCGCTGCACTTCGGCAAGGCGCAGACCGAAACCGAAATCAAGCTGCCGCCCGGCCAGCACACGCTGACGCTGCAGTTCGGCGACGGCGCGCACCGCTCGTACGGCCCCGAAATGAGCTCGACGATCATGCTCAACGTGAAGTAATCGCGCATGCCGCGTACGGGCGCCCGAGGCGTCCGGCGCGGAGTGGTCGATCGGCCGGCCGCCGGCATCCGGTCGGCGTGAGCCCGTTGCCCAGAACTCGCGGCCGGCGTCCGCCAACGGAAGCCGGCCGCACCCGATGTGCCATCGCATCGCGTCGAAGCGCTTCGATGGACGCCGCCTGCCTGCCGCCCAAAGTACGGTTCAACCCGCCTCTCAACCCGTTTGCCGGCCTTATCCGTCTGGCCATGCCGGTGACGCCGCCCGCGACCGGTACAATGGGCGCTTCCGATTTCTCTCTTCGCCGTCTCCCCATGTCGCTCTATTCCATTTCCGGCGCGCAGCTCGCGTTCGGTCACGTCGCGTTGCTCGATCACGCGGATTTCTCGCTGGAAGCCGGCGAGCGCGTCGGCCTGATCGGCCGCAACGGCGCGGGCAAGTCGTCGCTGCTGAAGATCGTCGCCGGGCTCGCGAAGCCCGACGACGGGCTGGTCACGCGTCAGCAGGAGCTCGTGACCGTCTATGTGCCGCAGGAGCCCGAGTTCGAGCCGGGCGCGACGGTGTTCGATGCAGTGGCGTCGGGGCTCGCGCACACACGCGAACTGCTCGAGGAATACGATTCGATCGCGCACCGCCTCGCTGATATCCCCGAAGGCGCCGAACACGATGCGCTGCTCGCGCGGATGAATGCGCTGCAGTCGTCGCTCGACGCGCACGACGCGTGGAGCTGGCGCACGCGCGTGTCGATGACGCTCGCGCAGATCGGCCTGGCGGACGTCGATGCACCCGTCGATGCCTTGTCGGGCGGAATGCAGAAGCGTGTCGCGCTGGCGCGCGCGCTGGTGCTGCAGCCCGACGTGCTGCTGCTCGACGAACCGACCAACCACCTCGACTTCGACGGCATCCGCTGGCTGGAAGAACTGCTCGTCGCGCAGCGCGCGGGCCTCCTGTTCATCACGCACGATCGCGCGTTCCTCGACCGCGTCGCGACGCGCATCGTCGACCTCGATCGCGGCCGGCTGCTGTCGTACCCGGGCAATTTCTCCGCGTACCAGACGCGCAAGGCGCAGCAGCTCGAAATCGAGCGCGTGGAAAACGAGAAGTTCGACAAGCTGCTCGCGCAGGAAGAGGTGTGGATCCGCAAGGGCGTCGAAGCACGCCGTACGCGCAGCGTCGGCCGCATCGCGCGGCTCGTGCAGATGCGCAACGAGCGCGCGGAGCGCCGTAACACGCTGGGCAACGTGAGGCTGGATGTCGCGCAGGGCGAGAAGTCCGGCAAGATCGTCGCGGAGCTGACCGACGTGACGAAGCGCTACGGCGGCCGCGCGGTCGTCGATCGTTTCTCGACGACGGTGATGCGCGGCGACAAGATCGGCTTCATCGGCCCGAACGGCGCCGGCAAGACGACGCTGCTCAAGCTGATTCTCGGCGAACTGAAGCCAGACGAAGGCACGGTGCGCATCGGCACCAACCTGCAGGTCGCGTATTTCGACCAGATGCGTGCACAGCTCGACCAGGAAAGGAGCCTCGCGGATACCATCAGCCCCGGCAGCGAATGGGTCGAGATCGGCGGCGTGCGCAAGCACGTGATGAGCTATCTCGGCGATTTCCTGTTCGCGCCGGAACGCGCGCGTTCGCCGGTGAAGTCGCTGTCGGGCGGCGAGCGCAACCGGTTGCTGCTCGCGCGCCTGTTCGCGCGTCCGGCCAACGTGCTGGTGCTCGACGAACCGACCAACGACCTCGACATCCAGACGCTCGAACTGCTCGAGGAACTGCTGGCCGACTACGACGGCACGGTGCTGCTGGTCAGCCACGATCGCGCGTTCCTCGACAACGTCGTGACGTCGGTCATCGCGGCCGAGGGTGACGGCAAGTGGCGCGAATACGTCGGTGGCTTCAGCGACTGGCAGATCCAGAGCGCGCGCGCGGATCAGCTCGCGCAGCAGGAAGCCGCGAAGCGCGCGGTCAAGGACGCCGCGCCCGTCAAGGAAGAACCGGCGAAAAGCGCCGCGGGCCGCAACACGCAACGCACGGTGAAGCTGTCGTTCAACGAGCAGCGCGAGCTCGATTCGCTGCCGGAGAAGATCGCCGCGCTCGAAGAGGAGCAGAAGACCATCAACGCCAAGCTCGAAGACGGTTCGATTTTCGCGAAGGATCCGCAGGAAGGCACGCGCCTGACCGAGCGGTTCGCGGCGATCGACGACGAATTGCTCGCCGCGCTCGAACGGTGGGAAACGCTCGAGGCGAAGCGCAAGCCTGCGTAAAACGCATGACGCGTCGCGCGGCCGGCGGCCGCCGCGCGCGATTCCGCGATTGGCGTGCCACGCGGAACCAGTAAAATACCGCGCGTCCCGGGCAGCGCAGCGCACGCCGCGCGCCCGCTTTCGGAGCAGTCCAAGCACACCGTTGTTTCGATTCGCTTTTTTACGGAACTCAACGTTTTGTCCACGACGTTATCCACACGAGGTGTGGACAACGTCCCGATGAATGACGAAATTCAGCGCCTATGTCAACGAAGAAACCCAGCGCAGCCTATAGCGAAGCATCGATCAAGGTGCTCAAGGGTCTCGAGCCGGTCAAGCAGCGGCCCGGCATGTACACCCGTACCGAGAATCCGCTGCACATCATCCAGGAAGTCATCGACAACGCGTCCGACGAGGCGCTCGGCGGCTACGGCAAGCAGATCATTGTGACGCTGCACGCCGACCAGTCGGTATCGGTCGAGGACGACGGCCGCGGCATCCCGTTCGGCATGCACCCGGAAGAGGGTGTGCCGGTCGTCGAGATCGTATTCACGCGCCTGCACGCGGGCGGCAAGTTCGACAAGGCTGCAGGCGGCGCCTACACGTTCTCGGGCGGCCTGCACGGCGTCGGCGTGTCGGTGACGAACGCGCTGGCGACGCGCCTCGACGTGACGGTCTGGCGCGACGGCAAGATCGCGGAACTCGGCTTCGCCGAGGGCGACGTGGTGAAGCCGCTCGCGACGCAGGGCGCGGGCCGCGGCGAGAAGAAATCCGGCACGCGCGTGCAGGTGTGGCCGAATCCGAAGTACTTCGATTCGCCGAACCTGCCGCTCGGCGAACTGCAGCGCCTGCTGCGCTCGAAGGCCGTGCTGCTGCCGGGCGTCGAGGTCGTGCTCGTCAACGAGAAGTCGGGCGAGCGCCAGACGTGGAAATATGAAGACGGCCTGCGCGGCTACCTGCTCGACGAAATGAACGGCAGCGAGCTGCTGATCCCGCTGTTCGAAGGCGAGCGGTTCGCCGATTCGCGTTCGGGCGACGACACCTTCGCCGAAGGCGAGGGCGCATCGTGGGTCGTTGCATGGAGCGAGGAAGGTTCGCTCGTGCGCGAGTCGTACGTGAACCTGATCCCGACGCCGGCCGGCGGCACGCACGAATCCGGCCTGCGCGACGGTCTCTACCAGGCGGTGAAAAGCTTCGTCGAACTGCACAACCTGCAGCCGAAGGGCGTGAAGCTGCTCGCGGAAGACGTGTTCGCGCGCGTGTCGTTCGTGCTGTCCGCGAAGGTGCTCGATCCGCAGTTCCAGGGGCAGATCAAGGAACGCCTGAACAGCCGCGATGCGGTGAAGCTCGTGTCGTCGTTCTCGCGTCCCGCGCTCGAACTGTGGCTGAACCAGCACGTCGAGCACGGCAAGAAGCTCGCCGAACTCGTGATCAAGCAGGCGCAGGCGCGCACGCGCGCGGGCCAGAAGGTCGAGAAGCGCAAGAGCTCGGGCGTCGCGGTGCTGCCCGGCAAGCTGACCGACTGCGAGACGGAAGATATCGCGCGCAACGAACTGTTCCTCGTCGAGGGCGATTCGGCAGGCGGCTCCGCGAAGATGGGCCGCGACAAGGAATACCAGGCGATCCTGCCGCTGCGCGGCAAGGTGCTGAACACGTGGGAAACCGAGCGCGACCGCCTGTTCGCGAACAACGAGGTGCACGACATCTCGGTTGCGATCGGCGTCGATCCGCACAGCCCGGATGAAAGCGTCGACCTGTCGAACCTGCGCTACGGCAAGATCTGCATCCTGTCGGACGCGGACGTCGACGGCTCGCACATCCAGGTGCTGCTGCTCACGCTGTTCTTCAAGCATTTCCCGCAACTGATCGAGCGCGGCCATGTGTGCGTCGCGCGCCCGCCGCTGTTCCGCGTCGACGCGCCCGCGCGCGGCAAGAAGGCCGCGCAGAAGCTCTATGCGCTCGACGACGGCGAACTCGAGGCGATCCTCGACAAGCTGCGCAAGGACGGCGTGCGCGAGACGCAATGGAGCATCAGCCGCTTCAAGGGTCTCGGCGAAATGAGCGCCGAGCAGCTGTGGGATACGACGATGAACCCCGACACGCGCCGTCTGATGCCGGTGAAGCTCGGCGAGCTCGACTACGAGGCGACCGTCGCGCGCATGACGATGCTGATGGGCAAGGGCGAGGCAGCCGCGCGGCGCGGCTGGCTCGAGGAAAAGGGCAACGACGTCGAAGCGGACATCTAAGCCGAACACCTGCGCGGCCGGGCATGACACCCGGCCCGGCCTCACGCCACTTACGAATACGGAATTCAGATGGACGACAACACTTCCGATCTCTTCGCCAGCTCCGATGCACCGGACGCCGAAGCGCTGACGCTCGGCAACTACGCGGAGCAGGCGTATCTCAGCTACGCGGTCAGCGTCGTGAAGAGCCGCGCGCTGCCCGACGTGTGCGACGGCCAGAAGCCGGTGCAGCGCCGGATCCTGTTCGCGATGAACGAAATGGGTCTCGGCCCGGACGCGAAGCCGGTGAAGTCGGCGCGCGTGGTCGGCGACGTGCTCGGTAAATACCACCCGCACGGCGACCAGTCGGCGTACGACGCACTGGTGCGTCTTGCGCAGGATTTCTCGCTGCGCTACCCGCTGATCGACGGGCAGGGCAACTTCGGCTCGCGCGACGGCGACGGTGCCGCGGCGATGCGATACACCGAAGCCCGCCTCACGCCGATCGCGAAGCTGCTGCTCGACGAGATCGACCAGGGCACGGTCGACTTCATGCCGAACTACGACGGCTCGTTCGAGGAGCCGAAGACACTGCCGAGCCGCATGCCGTTCGTGCTGCTGAACGGCGCGTCGGGCATCGCGGTCGGTCTTGCGACCGAAATCCCGTCGCACAACCTGCGTGAAGTCGCGGCCGCGGCGGTCTCGCTGATCCGCAACCCGAAGCTCACGCACGCGGAGCTGATGAACCTGATCCCCGGCCCGGATTTCCCGGGCGGCGGCCAGATCATCTCGAGCGACACGGAAATCGCGGCGGCCTATGAAACCGGCCGCGGCAGCCTGAAGGTGCGCGCGCGCTGGAAGATCGAGGAGCTTGCACGCGGCCAGTGGCAGCTCGTCGTTACCGAGTTGCCGCCGAGCACGTCGGGCCAGAAGGTGCTCGAGGAAATCGAGGAACTGACGAACCCGAAGCTCAAGCTCGGCAAGAAGACGCTGACGCCCGAGCAGCTCAACACGAAGAAGGCGATGCTCGACCTGCTCGACGCGGTGCGCGACGAGTCGGGCAAGGAAGCGGCGGTGCGGCTGGTGTTCGAGCCGAAGTCGCGCACGATCGACCAGACGGAATTCGTGAACACGCTGCTCGCGTACACGAGCCTCGAATCGAACGCGACGCTGAACCTCGTGATGATCGGCGCCGACGGCCGGCCGGGCCAGAAGGGCCTGCTGACGATCCTCGACGAGTGGGTGAAGTTCCGCCAGCTGACGATGACGCGCCGGTGCCGCCATCGTCTCGCGAAGGTCGACGACCGCATCCACATCCTCGAAGGACGGATGATCGTCTTCCTGAACATCGACGAGGTGATTCGCATCATCCGCGAGTCGGACGAGCCGAAGGCCGCGCTGATGAGCGCGTTTGGCCTGAGCGACCGTCAGGCGGAAGACATCCTTGAAATCCGGCTGCGCCAGCTCGCGCGGCTCGAGAAGATCAAGATCGAGAAGGAACTCGAAGTGCTGCGCGACGAAAAGGCGAAGCTCGAGGAACTGCTCGCGAACGAAAGCGCAATGAAGCGGCTGATGATCAAGGAGATCGAGGCCGATGCGAAGCAGTACGGCGACGATCGCCGCACGCTGATCCAGCAGGAAAAGCGCGCGACGTTCGAGGCGAAGGTGGTCGACGAGCCGGTGACGGTGGTCGTGTCGCAGAAGGGTTGGGTGCGTGCGCTGAAGGGCCACGGGCTCGACCCGGCCAGCTTCTCGTTCAAGGCCGGCGACCATCTCTACGCGGCGTTCCAGTGCCGCACGCCGGACCGCCTGATCGCGTGGGGCAGCAGCGGCCGCGTGTACTCGGTGGACGTGTCGGTGCTGCCGGGCGGGCGCGGTGACGGTGTGCCCGTCACGTCGCTGATCGAGCTCGAATCGGGCTCGCACCTGATGCACTACTACGCGGCGCCGGCCGACCAGCAACTGCTGCTCGCGTCGAGCAACGGCTTCGGCTTCCTCGCGAAGGTCGGTGACATGGTGAGCCGCGTGAAGGCCGGCAAGGCGTTCATGACGATCGACACGGGCGCGGTGCCGCTCGCGCCGATGCCGGTGCTGCCGAACGCAACGCAGGTCGCGTGCCTGTCGAGCGGCGGCCGCCTGCTGGTATTCGGGATGGACGAGATGAAGACGCTGTCCGGCGGCGGTCGCGGCGTGATCCTGATGGCGCTCGACGACAAGGAAACGCTCGTTCAGGCGCTCGCGATCGATCCGGCCGGCGTCGTGCTGATCGGCACCGGTCGCGGCGGCAAGGCAATGGACGAGACGCTGTCGTATGCGGGGCTGGCGCCGCACGTCGGCAAGCGCGCACGCAAGGGCCGCGCGCCGGACACGAAGCTCAAGGTCGTCAGCGAGCTGCGTCCGCTGCTCGGCTGACGCCGCGCCCGTTAAATCGTCGGGCTCGGCCGCGATCGAGGGCCGCACCTCCGCTTCGGCGGACGTGCGGCCTTTTCTTTTGGAGCGGGGATTCGGGTAAGCAAGCGTGGCGCTGTCACGCGGAACTTGCAAAATAGTGTGAAATCGCGCCTGGGGTCTGAACCGCTCGGCGACAATCCGGTCGAACGTCGCTCGATGCCGCGTGCGACGCGGCCGTTCGCCGCACCCAACTCCTCACAGGATTGCCGTCATGTCCCATGCTGTCTCCGTCGCGCTGTTTCTTCATCTGCTGGCCGTCGCCGTGTGGGTGGGCGGGATGGTCTTCGCCAACTTCTGCCTGCGTCCGGCGCTGTCCGACCTGTCGCCGCAGCTTCGGTTGCCGCTGATCGAAGGCGTGTTCGGTCGCTTCTTCAACTGGGTTTCGGGTTCCGTGATCGTGATCCTGCTGTCCGGCGGCTTCCTGCTCGTGGAATTCGGCGGCGCGCACGCGACGTGGTCGCTGCATGCAATGGCCGGGCTCGGCGTCGTGATGATGCTGATCTTCGGGCATATCCGGTTCGCGCTGTTCCCGCGCATCCGCCGTGCGGTGCAGGCGCAGAAGTGGCCGGACGGTGCGCGCGCTGTGAATACGGTGCGCCTGCTCGTCCTCGTGAACCTCGTGCTCGGCGTCGTCACGATCGGCGCGGCGGTGTTGTCGCGCGGTTTCTGATTGACCGGGGCCGGCCGGCCCGCGCGCAGCCGGCGGTGCGCCGGCAAGCGCCGCTACGCGGCCAGCATTGCATCGAGCAGCC
>NZ_JAAGPG010000137.1:0-234 GCF_017104665.1 Burkholderia sp. Se-20378
TAAAAAAAAAAAAACAAAAAAAAAAAAAAAACAGCACACAAAGACAACAGCATCGAGATTGAGAAGAACAACACAGTGCTCTAACATAACAATACACAAACTGCAACACGCCGACCACAACTCTCAACGACAACACTACGAGCCAATCTAGAACAACCTGCACCAGACGACAGTGAGCCCACCTGAACACAGAGCGCCAATCCGAACATCCAATGAGCACATCACACAAAATGA
>NZ_JAAGPG010000138.1:0-18250 GCF_017104665.1 Burkholderia sp. Se-20378
GTGTGTCTTGTGCGAAGCGACATCAGTAGTGCTGTGTATCATATGATTTGATATCTTGATTTTTGTTGTAATGAAACGGCGACACCCGAGACCTACACGCTTGCGCACACTCGTGCCCTAACACGACGCTCGTCCGATCTGGCCGACAGCGGCGCGAAGCCGGTCTCGATCGTGCGCGGACCGCCGCGCGCGAGCTGCGAGCCGCGCCACAGCGACGGATGAAGGGATTCGGGAGAAATGGAGGATGCGAGCATGATGCCACCCACAACTGTATGGATATACAGTATATGGCAATGCGCTCGCGTCGCACAGCACCGGTGCGAAACCGGTTTTCGTCAGAGGAAAAACGACGGGAAAGCCGGTGCGGCCGTCATGTTACGCCGCGCCGGAGCGGGAGCGGGAGCGGGAGCGGCCGGATCGTGTTGTCCGAACACGCGCCACCGCCATCCGGCCCGAATCGCCCGGCCAGATCGGCACGCCACCCCGAAAGCGAACCGGCACGATGCAACACCCCGCACCGCGCCGACTCGCCGCCCGTCAGCCGAGCAGCAGCGCGTCGTCGTCGAGCTGCTCGTGACGCACCTTCTCGAACATCTGCAGCAGGTCCGGCACGTCGAGCCCCTTGCGCGCGTCGCCCGACACGTCGAGCACGACCTGCCCCTGGTGAAGCATCACCGTGCGGTCGCCGTAGTCGAGCGCCTGCCGCATGCTGTGCGTGACCATCATCGTCGTCAGCTTGCTCTCGGCGACGATGCGCGCGGTCAGCTCAAGCACGAACGCGGCCGTCTTCGGGTCGAGCGCGGCGGTGTGCTCGTCGAGCAGCAGGATCCGCGACGGCCGCAGCGACGCCATCAACAGGCTCACCGCCTGCCGCTGGCCGCCCGACAGCAGCCCGATCCGGTCGGTCAACCGGTTCTCGAGGCCGAGGTTCAGGAGCCGCAGCTTGTCGCGGAACAGCTCGCGCGACGGCCGGTCGAGCGCGGCCCGGAAGCCGCGCCGCGCCCCGCGCGCCATCGCGAGCGCCATGTTCTCCTCGATCGTCAGCGCCTCGCAGGTGCCGGCCATCGGATCCTGGAACACGCGCGCGACGAGATGTGCGCGATCCCACGCGGCCTTGCGCGTCACATCGGTGCCGTCGATCGCGATGCGTCCCGCATCGACGGCCTGGTCGCCGCTGACCGCATTGAGGAAGGTCGACTTGCCGGCGCCGTTCGAGCCGATCACCGCGACGAACTGGCCGTCGGGAATCTCGAGCGACAGCCCGCGCAGCGCGCGCGTCTCGATCGGCGTGCCGGGATTGAACGTGAGTTTCAGGTCTTGTGCGGACAGCATGTCAGGCCCCTCCGTTCTTGCGCGCGAACAGCTTCTTGCGCGTCGCCGGCAGCACCAGCGCGATCGTGACGAGCGCGGCCGTCACGAGGTTCAGATCCTGCGCCTTCAGCCCGATGAATTCGCTGTTGAGCGCAAGCGCGATGAAGAAGCGATAGACGATCGCGCCGAGCACGACGGCGAGCGTCGTCAGCACGAGCCGGCGCGCCGGCAGCAGCGTCTCGCCGATGATCACCGCGGCCAGCCCGATCACGATCGTGCCGATCCCCATCGAGATATCCGCGCCGCCCTGCGTCTGCGCGAACAGCGCGCCCGCGAGCGCGACGAGCGCGTTCGACAGCGCCATCCCGGCGAGCGTCGCGCGGCCGGTCGCGATGCCTTGCGCGCGCGCCATCCGCGGATTCGCACCGGTCGCGCGCATCGCGAGGCCGAGCTGCGACGAGAAGAACCAGTCGAGGCCGAGCTTCGCGACCACGACGACGATCGCGAGCAGCGCCGGGCGCAGCACGTAGTCTGGCATCCAGTCGGGCTGCAGCACGGTGAAGATCGTCGGCTCGGTGATGAGCGGCACGTTCGGCCGGCCCATGATCCGCAGGTTCACCGAATAGAGCGCGATCATCATCAGGATACTGGCGAGCAGATCCATGATCTTCAGGCGCACGTTGAGCCAGCCGGTGATGAAGCCGGCCACCGCGCCCGCGACGATCGCGATGCAGGTCGAACTGAACGGGTCGTAGCCGGCCGAGATCAGCGTCGCGGCGACGGCGCCGCCGAGCGGAAAGCTGCCGTCGACGGTGAGGTCGGGGAAGTTGAGGATGCGAAACGAGATCAGCACCCCGAGGGCGACGAGGCTGAAGATCAGGCCGATCTCCAGGGCGCCCAGAAACGAGAACAGAGACATGATGGGGAAATCCTGTTGCTTCCCGGCCGGACGTGTACGGCCGGGCGAAGCGAACGGGCGGCCCCGGGTGGGAGCCGCCCGTCCGGCGGTGTCGTTCAGGCCCTGATCGGGCCCGCAAGCGCGGCGGTCGGACCGCGGCTTACTTGATGACCGTCTTCGCTTCCTTGAGCAGATCCGGCGACAGCGTCACGCCCTGCTTCGCGGCCGCGCCCGTGTTCGCGAACAACTCGAGGTTGCTGCTCGTTTCCGACGCGATCGCGCCCGGCTTCTCGCCCTTCAGGATGCGCGCGACGACCTTGCCCGTCTGGCGGCCGAGGTCGCCGTAGTTGATGCCGAGCGCCGCGATGCCGCCGCGCTTCACGCTGTCGGTGTCGCCGGCGACGAGCGGGATCTTCGCTTCGTTCGCGACCTTCACGAGCGCTTCGTACGCTGACACGACGTTGTTGTCGGTGTTCGTGTAGATCACGTCGACCTTGCCGATCAGGCTTTTCGCGGCCGGGCCGATGTCGACGGTGCGCGGCGCGGCCGCTTCCTTCAGCGTCATCCCCTGCTTCGCGAGGATCTCCTTGAGTTCCTTCACGACGACGACCGAGTTCGCCTCGCCCGGGTTGTAGACCATGCCGACCGTCTTCGCATTCGGCACGACGCGCTTGATCAGCGCGACCTGGCGATCGAGCGGCAGCTTGTCCGACACGCCCGTCACGTTGGTGCCCGACGGGCCCCAGCCCTTCACGAGCTGCGCGGCGACCGGATCGGTCACGCCCGAATAGACGACCGGCACGCTCTTCGTCGATGCGACCACCGCCTGCGCGGCCGGCGTCGCGATCGCGACGATCACGTCGGGCTGGTCGCCGACGAACTTGCGCGCGATCTGCGCGGCCGTGCCCGTGTTGCCCTGCGCGCTCTGGTATTCCCACTTGAGCTTGTCGTCGCCGTAACCTTCCGCCTTCAGCTCGGCGCGCACGCCGTCGCGGATCGCATCGAGCGCCGGGTGATCGACGATCGACAGCACCTTGACGGTCTGGGCGTGCGCGGCACCAGCCAGCGCGAGTGCGGCCACGCCGGCCGTGATCGAACGGATCGCGAAAGTCTTGAAACGCTTCATGGGTGTGTCTCCCCCGTATTGTGTCGGTTCTGGATGATGGATTCCCGCCGCCGTCAGGCGGGCGCCGCCACGCGTACGACGCGCTGGCGAACGGCCCGCGCACGCTCCGGGAAAGCGTGCAGCGGCGAACGCACGAGGATACCATTTCCGCAGACCACCGCCTGACTCCGCGCTTTCGCATCACGCGCCGGATCGCCGCGCCCGCCGAAGCCCGCGAACGCGCGTGAAGCCCGCCCGGCGGCGGTTCCCGTCGGCCCGGCGCAACGCGTCAGCCGCGCTTGCGGCTTTACGTTATGCTGTCGACCGACCCAATCCACGCCATCGGAGAGCACATGAAACGGGGAGTCCGAGCCATCGCATTCGCTGCCGTCGCACTGTCGCTGCCGGGTGCGGCATTCGCGCTGACCGACGGCAGTGCGCAATACGACGACTGCATGCTCAACGCGCTGCGCGAAAGCCGCAACGGCGCGGCGGCCCAGTTGATCCAGCGCTCGTGCGACGCGCTGTATCGCAACAACGCGATGCTGCTGCCGCGCGAGCGGCGTTTTCACGAGTGCGTCGTGCAGTCGCTGCCGGGTGTCCGCGACAACTATGCGATCCAGCAGATCATGTCGATCTGCTCGCGGCGCGGCGAGATGTGAGCCGGCGTTGAACGCGCCACACCGTGCGGCCGTCGATCGGCCGCACCAATGAAAAAGGGCCTGCGCGATGCAGGCCCTTTTGGTTCAGCGGTCCGGCTGGTGAGCGGCGTTCAGAACGACGCGACCATCGAGCCCTTGAACTGCTTCTTGATGAATTCCTTCACTTCCGGCGACTGGTACGCCTTGACCAGCTTCTTCACCCACGGCTGGTCCTTGTCCTTCGCGCGCACGGCGATCAGGTTCGCGTACGGGCTCGTCAGCGATTCGAGCGCGATCGCATCCTTGGTCGGCTGCAGGTTCGCGGCGAGCGCGTAGTTCGTGTTGACCACGGCCGCATCGACGTCCGACAGCACGCGCGGCAGTTGCGCCGCGTCGAGTTCGGAGATCTTCAGCTTCTTCGGGTTGTCGGCGATGTCGAGCACCGTCGCGTTGTTGCCGCCCGTGCCGGCGCCCGCCTTCAGCTTGATCAGGCCTTGCGTCTGCAGCAGCAGCAACGCGCGGTTCTCGTTCGACGGATCGTTCGGCACCGCGAGCTTCGCGCCTTGCGGCAGGTCCTTCAGCGCCTTGAACTTCTTCGAGTACACGCCCATCGGCGAGATGTAGGTCAGGCCCGCGCTGACGATCTTGTAGCCGCGCTGCTTCACCTGGCTGTCGAGGTAGGGCTGGTGCTGGAAGCTGTTCGCGTCGAGGTCGCCCGAGTCGAGCGCCGCGTTCGGCTGCACGTAGTCGTTGAACTCGATGACCTTCACGGTCAGGCCTTCCTTCTCCTTCGCGACCTTCTGCACGAGCTGCCACACTTCCGAATCCGGGCCGGCGACCGTGCCGACCTTGATCACCTTGTCTTCGGCGTGCGCGCCTGCCGACAGCGTCAGTGCTGCACCGGTGGCCAGCACGGAAAATACCTTCAGGAGACTGCGACGCTTCATCTGTTTCTCGCTTTCTTGCTTACTGGATGACTGAAAATGGGGCGCGATACGGGTATGCCCCGACTCGCAGGAAGGGGCAAATGGTGTCACAGGATCGGCGGGAAGTGAAATACATCCCGCTCATATGGGTATGCACCGCAGCGGTGCTGGCGGGGGCTGCACGACTCGGCCGTTAGTTGCGTTTGTGCGAGTCGCGCATCAGCCCGCGTGCGTCACGCCACCGCCGCCCGGCCGGTCGCCTTCGTGTCGAATGCAGGCTCGCCCACCTGCCCGCCGACCCGGAACGCGCCGACCGCATCGCGCAGCCGCGCGGCCTGTTCCTGCAGCGACGCGGCAGCCGCGGCGGCCTCCTCGACGAGCGCCGCGTTCTGCTGCGTCACCTGGTCCATCTGCGTGACCGCGCGCCCGACCTGCGTGATGCCGCTCGCCTGCTCCTCCGACGCGGCCGCGATCTCGCCCATGATGTCGGTCACGCGTGCGACGGCCTGCAGGATCTCGCCCATCGTCGTGCCGGCCTGGCCGACCAGCGTCGACCCGTTGCGCACGCGCTCGACCGAATCGACGATCAGCTCGCGGATCTCCTTCGACGCCGTCGCGCTGCGCTGCGCGAGCGAACGCACTTCGCCCGCGACCACCGCGAAGCCGCGGCCCTGCTCACCCGCACGCGCGGCTTCGACCGCCGCGTTCAGCGCGAGGATGTTGGTCTGGAATGCGATGCCTTCGATCACGCCGATGATGTCGGCGATCTTGCGCGAGCTGTCGTCGATCTCGCCCATCGTGCCGATCACGCGGTTCACGACGTCGCTCCCGGTGCGCGCGATCTCCGATGCGCTGTTCGCCAGCCCGCTCGCCTGCCGCGCGTTGTCGGCGTTCTGCTTCACGGTCGCGGTCAACTGCTCCATGCTCGCGGCGGTTTCTTCCAGCGACGCGGCCTGCTCCTCGGTGCGCTGCGACAGGTCGTCGTTGCCGGCCGAGATCTGGCGGCTCGCCGACGCGATCGATCCGGCCGACTGGCGAATCCCGCCGATCGTCGCCTGCAGCCGTGCCTGCATGTCGTGCATCGCGGCCATCATGCTCGTGCGGTCGCCCGCGCGCACCGGCACCGGCTGCGTCAGGTCGCCCTGCGCGATGCGCGTCGCGAGCGCGGCCGCTTCGTCGGGCTCGCCGCCGAGGCTGCTGCGCACGTTGCGGATGATCACGAGCATCGCCGCACTGATCACGAAGCCGATCACGAACACGACCGCGAGGTGGCCGAGCAGCGTCCGGTAATAGATGGTGTCGATGTCCTTCAGGAAGACGCCGCTCGAGATGTTCCAGTCCCACGGCGTAAAGCGCGTGACGTAGCTGATCTTCGGCACGGCGGTCTCGCTGTGCGGCAGGCGCCCGCGATACTCGGCGAAGCCGCTGCCGGTTTCCTTCGCGGCGTTCAGGATCGTGACGAACAGCGGCTTGCCGTCCGGATCGAGATAATCGCCGACCTGCGTGCCGACCAGCTTCGGCAGCGTCGGATGCATCAGCACGACCGGCTTCGAGTCCATCACGAACACGTAGCCCGAATCGCCGTAGCGCATCGCGGCCAGGCTCGCGAGCGCGTCGCGCTTCGCGTCGGCCTCGGGCAGCGTCCCGCTCTGCGCGAGCGCGTGATACGCCTTCACGATGCCGGCCGCCGAATCGACGAGATTCGCGATGCCTGCCTTGCGCTCGGCGAGCATCGTCGCGCGCGTCTCGTACGCGCTCCATGCGCCGACGCCCAGGAGACCGATCCATACCAGCGCAAGCGCGAGCCACAGCTTGCGGTTCAAACTCATTCTGCTCATCTGCGTGCCTTTGTCGATGTCGATGCGCACGCTGCGCGCGAACGGCCTGCCGCGCGCAAACGCTTGCCCATTTATTTACGGCACCGAGGCTTACAACTTGAATACGAGCAGGCACCGCGAACCGGCGATCGACATGCCGCCTGCGCACCGCCCCGCACCGCGACCGCCGGCGCGACAGTCCGCATCCGCTGTGCTAAAAAGACCGGCCAGCCGGCACACGAAGAGCCGGCACCATTCCGGGGGCCATCCATGTACGTCATCGACATTCACTACACCGCCTCGCTCGAGCGCATCGACGACGCGCTCGAACGCCACCGCGCATTTCTGCAACCGCAGTTCGACAAGGGCATCTTCATCGCGGCCGGGCCGAAGGTGCCGCGCGAAGGCGGCGTGATCCTCGCGGCCCGCATCGATCGCGACGAGCTGGACGCGATCCTGAAGACCGATCCGTTCGTCATCGAGGGGCTCGCCACGTATCGCGTGACGGAATTCCGGATCACGCGTGCCGCCTCCGGCTTCAACGTGCCCGCGCTGCCGTAACGCGACGCCTGCGCGGCCCCTGCGCGAGGCGCGCGCAGGCCGACACGCCGCCCGACGGGCAGCATTCAAACAACGAATCGAGAGGGAAAGCGTGACGGCGCGTGGCGGCCGTCACGTGATCGCCAGGCCGGGCGCCCGGCGGCGACTGGTCAGTCGACCAGCAGCTTCAGGTCGTGGACCCACGGGCCGGGGCCCTGGCCATCGCGCACGAACAGGCGCAGCTTGCCGTCGCGGTCGAACACGTAGCTCGCTGCGGTGTGATCCATCGTGTAGCTGCCGGGCGTCTTGCCGGGCACCTTCGCGTAGTACACGCGGAAATCCTTCGTGACCTTCTTCAGCGCCGCTTCGTCGGCCGGCCGCAGGCCGATGAACGACGGATCGAACGCGGGCACGTACTGGCCGAGCAGCGCCGGCGTGTCACGCTCCGGATCGACGGTGACGAACAGCACCTGCACGCGCTTCGCGGCATCGGGCCCGAGCTGCTTCAGCGCTTCGGACAGCTCGGCCATCGTCGTCGGGCACACGTCCGGGCAGTGCGTATAGCCGAAGAACATCACGACCGCACGGCCCTTGAAGTCGGCGAGCGTGCGCACCTTGCCGGCCGTATCGGGCAGCGAGAAGTCGCTGCCGAACTGCGTGTTGCCGGTGATGTCGAGATTCTGGAATTTCGGCGCGTTGTCGCATCCGGCGAGCAGCAGTGCTGCCGTGAATGCGCATGCGAGCATCCAGCCTTGGCGCGCGCGGCGCCCGAACCGTGATTGGAGCATTGCGTTCAAACCGTGCGGTTACACGCCGAGCAGCGGGCGTGCATAGTGATCGACGAGCAGCGCGGCGAACAGCAGCGACAGATAGACGATCGAGTAGCGGAAGGCCTTGCGGGCGAGTTCGTCCGAATAGTCGCGATGGATCTTCCACGCATACGCGAGGAACACCGCGCCGAGCAGCACCGCGCTCGTCAGGTAGACAGCCCCGCTCATCCCGGAGATGAACGGCATCAGCGTGACCGCGAACAGGATCACCGTGTACAGCAGGATGTGCAGCCGCGTGAACTTCTCGCCGTGCGTGACGGGCAGCATCGGCAGCCCGGCGTTCTCGTAATCCTTGCGGCGATACAGCGCGAGCACCCAGAAATGCGGCGGCGTCCACACGAAGATGATCAGCACGAGGATCCACGCGTCGCCCGGCACCGCGCCGGTGACCGCGGCCCAGCCGAGCGCCGGCGGCATCGCACCCGATGCGCCGCCGATCACGATGTTCTGCGGCGTCATCGGCTTGAGCAGCAGCGTGTAGATCACGGCGTAGCCGACGAAGGTGGCGATCGTCAGCCACATCGTCAGCGGGTTCGTGAACGTATAGAGCGTCCATGCGCCGACGCTGCCGAGTACGGCCGAGAAGATCAGGATCTGCGGGGTCGTGATCTCGCCGCGCGCGGACGGGCGCCACGCGGTGCGACGCATCATCGCGTCGATCTTCTGTTCGACGAGGCAGTTGATCGCGAACGCGGCGCCGGCCAGCAGCCAGATGCCGACCGTACCGCCGATCAGCACGTGCCACGGCACCATGCCCGGCGTCGCGAGGAACATGCCGATCACCGCGCAGAACACCGCGAGCTGCGTGACACGCGGCTTCGTCAGCGCCATGTATTGCGAAAACCGGCTACCGGGCGATTGGGAGAGGGTGCTTTGCATGGGGGCGGTCACGCCGGGGCGGCGTCGCGCGCAGGCTGCGCGACACGGCCGGGGCGGCTTGAAAGGATGCGAAAGTTTAACATGACGACGAGCAGCAGCAGGATCGCGGCCCCGCCGTTGTGCGCGACGGCGACCGGCAGCGGCCACTGCAGCACGATGTTGGTCAGGCCCGTCACGAACTGCAGCAGGACGACCAGCAGCACGCCGTTCGCGGGCCGCCGCAGCGACTCGAAGCGACGCATCTTCAGCGCAAACGCGACCAGGTACGCGACCACGACGAACGCGAACGTGCGATGCGTCCAGTGGATCGCGACCAGCGCGTCCTGCGTGATCGCGTCGCCGTCCTTCGTCATCCCGAGCGCGCGCCACAGGTGGAAGCCGTGCTGGAAGTCCATCGGCGGGATCCACTGGCCGTTGCAGGTCGGGAAGTCGGTGCACGCGAGCACCGCGTAGTTGGTGCTCACCCAGCCGCCGAGCGCGATCTGCACGACCAGCAGCACGAGCGCCGCGAGCGCAGCCGCGCGATAGCGGCCGGCTTCGGGGTCATACGACGGCAGCGGCGTCTGCCGCGCCGCGAGCCAGCCGAGCGTGCCGAGCAGCGTGAGGCCGAGCAGCAGGTGGATCGTGACGATCACCGGCTGCAGCTTCATCGTGACCGTCCACGCGCCGAACGCGCCCTGCACGAGGATCAGCAGCAGCAGGCTCGTCGGCCACCACGGCGACACGTGCAGCGGGCGGCGGCGCAGTCGCGCGGTCCACGCGATCGCGACCTGCGCGATGATCAGCACGCCGATCGCCATCGCGAAATAGCGGTGGATCATCTCGATCCACGCCTTCGACATGCTGACGGGGCCCGTCGGCATCGCCTGGTGCGCGGCCGTGATCGCGGCGTGCGCGATGAACGGCGACGACGTGCCGTAGCAGCCGGGCCAGTCCGGGCAGCCGAGCCCCGAATCGGTCAGCCGCGTGAAGCCGCCGAACATCACGAGGTCGAGCGTCAGGAAGGTGGTGATCCACACCAGCTTGCGAAACTTGTTGTCGTCGGCCTTCACCCACACGTAAGACAGCGGCAGCAGCGCGATGCAGAAGCCGATCAGGCCGAGTTGCAGTAGATACGACATCGGTTCATTGCCTCTCGTGTTGCCTTAGCCGATGCTCGACCACTTCAGCAGCTTCGTCACGTCCGCCTTGATCTTGCCGGGATTCGGATCCTTCGGGAAACGCATCATCAGGTTGCCGTTCGGATCGACCATATAGATGTGGTCGCTGTCCTTCGTGCCGGCGTCGGCCGGCAGCCACGCGGCCACCGCGGCCGGGTCGGCGACGAGACGGCGCGTGTCGGGGTACGCGTCCAGCACCTTCTGCGGCATCGCGCCCGCATCGCTGCGCAGCCACACCATCGTGAGGCGGTGCCGCTCGCCCGCCTGCGTGACGCGGATCTGGCGCATGAAATAAAGCTTCTGCGCACACGCGTCGTCGCACGCGCTGCGGTCGGTCATCACGAACAGCCACACGCCGCGCAGCGACGACAGCGGCACGGTCTTGCCGGTTTCGTCGGTCACCTGCAGATCTGCGGGGATCGGACGCTGCGGCTCGATCAGCGTGCCGTAGTTGGTCGAGCCGCCCTTCGGCTTGATCACGTAATAGGTAAAGTACGACGCGATCATCGGTGCGGCGCACACGAGACCCAGCAGCACGAGCATCCAGCGGCCGCGCTTGCGGGCCGCGGGCGAGATCGGCGCAGCGGCCGGACCCTGACGGGAAGATTGCATGGACAAATCAGACCTCTCGAAACGAACCCGCGGCGCCGGCGCCGCGTCCTGGCATGGCACTCACGCGCCGGCCGACTTCTTCGCCGCACGCCGCGCGGCGTACAGGCCGAAGCCGAGCGCGGCCGCCGCCATCGCCCACCACTGAAACATGTAACCGTAATTGCGCTCGACGCCGGTCGTCGCCGCCGGCCAGTCGCGCACGAGCTTGTCGCCGTCGTCGCTCGTCTGCTGGATCACGAACGGCTGAAGCGGCAGCCCCGTTTCCTTCGCATACGCGGCGACGTCCAGGTTCTGCCGGATCTTCTGGTGCGCCGCCGACCCGCCTTCACCGAGCTCGAACGCCCGCGACGCGTCGGCGCGCGCGATGCCCACGATCTCGACGTCGCCCGCGGGCGTCGCGAACGGCTCGATCGCCGTGCGATCGGAAATATTGCGCGGCAGCCAGCCGCGGTTCACGAGCACGACGCCGCCGCCCGTGAGTTTAAACGGCATCACGACGTAAAAACCCGGCTGGTCGTTATACGGCCGATTGTCGAGGAACACGGCTTGGTCGGGCAGGAAGCGGCCCGTCGCACGCACGCGATGGAACTCGATCGACGCGAGCGGCATCGGCTGCGCGCCGACGTCGACGGGCGCAGCCTGCTCGTAGCGCTCGATGCTCGCCTGCAGCGCTTCCTTCTGGTGCGCGCGGTCGCGCTGCCAGAAACCGAGACGGATCGTGACCGCAACGACGACGAGGATCAACAGCGCAGGCAGCCAGCGTATCTTCATCATGCGGCCCGCCCGGCACATGCCCGAAAGCGAAGTGCGATAATTATCCTCTTCCTTTCGAATTGCCGTCGTCCGGTTCGTGTCATGCACATACTCGTTCCCATCGCCTTCGTCCTCATCATTGCCAGCATGGGCTCGGCGCTCTACTTCATGATGCACGACCGCGGCCACACGAAACGCATGGTCTGGTCGCTCGCCACCCGCGTCGGGCTGTCGGTGTCGCTGTTCCTGCTCATCCTGATCGCGAACTGGATGGGCTGGATCCATTCGACCGGCCTGCCGATCGGGCGTTGATCGATTTGCCGCCGCGGCCGCTGTGACATTTCGCCGCACGGCCGCAGCACCAAGCAAAAGCGCCGCCTGACTGAGTCGCGGCGGCGCCCGGGTGGTGAAGGCCGGCAGTCATGCTGCCCGGCCGACCCAATGAAAACGGCCCGCGCATTGCTGCGCGGGCCGTTGTTCCATTTACAGCCAGTAGACGACGACGTACAGGCCGAGCCAGACGACGTCGACGAAATGCCAGTACCACGCGGCGCCTTCGAATGCGAAGTGGTGATCGGGCTTGAAGTGGCCGCGGATCATCCGCACCAGCACCACCGCGAGCATCGTGCCGCCGAGGAACACGTGGAAACCGTGGAAGCCCGTCAGCAGGAAGAACGTCGAACCGTACACGCCCGAGTTCAGCGTCAGGTTCAGTTCGTTGTACGCGTGGTAGTACTCGAAGCCCTGCAGGAACAGGAAGCAGATACCGAACGCGAGCGTCGCGGCCAGCCAGGCGATCGCCTTCTTGCGATGATCGTCACGCAGCGCGTGGTGCGAGATCGTCAGCGTCACGCCCGACGACAGCAGGAACGCGGTGTTCAGCGTCGGGATCGGCCACGGGCCCATCGTCTTGAAGTGACCGGCGAGCGCGGCGGGGCCTTCGTTCGGCCACACGGCGGAGAAATCCGGCCAGATCAGCTTGTAGTCGAGGCTGCCGAGCTGATGCAGCGCGATTTCACGTGCATAGAACAGTGCGCCGAAGAACGCGCCGAAGAACATCACTTCCGAGAAGATGAACCAGCTCATGCTCCAGCGGTACGACTTGTCGACGTTCTTGCCGTAGTGACCGCCTTCCGATTCGGCGATCGCGTCGCCGAACCAGTGATACAGCGTAAAGAGCAACCAAAGCAGGCCGAGCAGCGCCGTAAACGGCGCCCAGTCGTGACCGTTGATCCACAGCGCTGTCGATCCGAGCATGACCAGCAGGCCGATGGCCGCGCTGATCGGATGCTGCGACGGATGCGGCACGAAATAGTACGGGGTCTGGTTTTGACCGCTCATGCTTGATTCTCCACTTCAGTCCAATTTGTGTACCGGAAACCGCTCCGGCTTTATTTCTTGCGCGGCGTGACCACCACCGCTCCTTCCTGCACGCGGCGCCGTGACGCCGCGCACTGCATTCTTCCTTCGTGGCCGCGGGCTTCAGCCCACGACGGCACGCACGATCAGGATCAGCACGCCGATGAACAAACCGGCCGCCAGCAACGCGACGATCAACACGTGCAGCGGATTCAGCTGCGTCGCGTCGGCCTCCAGGTCGCGCCGCTTGCGCACCCCGAAGAACGACCACAGCACGGCTTTCAGCGCCTGGCCGAACGACCCGCCCCGCTTGACCTCCGTCATCGCCTCGCCTCCGTCGTCATGCGTCCGGCTTCGCCGCGCCCTGCGCCGCGGTCTTGCCCGGCGCGGGCGCCGGCGTGGCCGGCGTATTCAGCTCGAAGAACGTGTACGACAGCGTGATCGTCTTCACGTCCTTCGGCAGCTTCGGATCGATCACGAACACCACCGGCATCTTGCGCGATTCATTCGCGGCCAGCGTCTGCTGCGTAAAGCAAAAGCACTCGATCTTCTTGAAGAACTCCGTCGCCTGCTTCGGCGCGTAGCTCGGAATCGCCTGGGCAACGACCGGCCTGCCCTGCCCGTTCGTCACGTCGTACACGATCGTCGTCAGCTCACCCGGATGCACGTCGAGACTGTTGTGCTCCGGCTTGAAACCGAGCGGGCCGCGCGCATTCGCATCGAACTCGACCGACACCGTGCGGCTGGTGTCGACCTGCGAGTTCTTCACCTCGCGCTCGCTGACATCGCGCTGCACCAGGTTGTTGATGCCGGTGATCTGGCAGATCGCCCGATACATCGGGATCAGCGCGAAGCCGAAACCGAACATCAGCCCGGCCACGACGAAGAGCTTCACCAGCATCGAACGATTGAACGCGCGATCGACGGCGCCCTCTTCCGGCTTCGACATACGACAACTTCCTCGCTACTGCGTCTGTTGCTGCATCAGTGAGTGGACAGCCACCACTGCTTGATCACGACACCCACAAAAAAAACGGCGGCGATGACGAGCAGGATGAGACCGAGCCGCTTGTTGCCCGCGCGGACCTGCTCGGGCGTTCGTCTTTCTTGTGGATTCCGGTTCATCTGAAACTTCGCTGAAATTTCAATTCGGCGCCCGCCGCGCCTGCCTGCGCGGCAGGCAGCGGCGGAACGCACTGTGAAACTTACTCGACGTGCGGCGGTTGCTCGAACGTGTGGAAGGGAGCCGGGCTCGGCACCGTCCACTCGAGGCCTTCCGCGCCATCCCACGGCTTGTCCGACGCCTTTTCCAGCTCGCCGCCGCCACGGTAGGCCGGCAGCGCGACCGCGAACAGGAAGTACACCTGCGCGAGGCCGAAGCCGAATGCGCCGATCGTCGCCACCTGGTTGAAGTCCGTGAACTGCGCCGGGTAGTCCGCATAGCGACGCGGCATGCCTGCGAGACCGACGAAGTGCATCGGGAAGAACGTCAGGTTGAAGAAGATCATCGACGCCCAGAAGTGGATCTTGCCGCGCGTCTCGTTGTACATCCAGCCCGTCCACTTCGGCGCCCAGTAGTACCAGCCCGAGAACAGCGCGAACAATGAGCCGGCCACCAGCACGTAGTGGAAGTGCGCCACCACGAAGTAGGTACCGTGATACTGGATGTCGAGCGGCGCCATCGCGAGCATCAGGCCCGTGAGACCGCCGAACGTGAACACGAACAGGAAGCCGATCGCGAACAGCATCGGGGTTTCGAACGTCATCGAGCCGCGCCACATCGTCGCGAGCCAGTTGAACACCTTCACGCCCGTCGGCACCGCGATCAGCATCGTCGCGTACATGAAGAACAGCTGGCCGGTGACCGGCATGCCCGTTGCGAACATGTGGTGCGCCCAGACCATGAACGACAGGATCGCGATCGAAGCCGTCGCGTACACCATCGAGCTATAGCCGAACAGCGTCTTGCGTGCGAACGCCGGGATCACCTGCGACACGATCCCGAACGCCGGCAGAATCATGATGTACACCTCGGGGTGGCCGAAGAACCAGAAGATGTGCTGGTACATCACCGGGTCGCCGCCGCCTGCCGCGTTGAAGAACGACGTGCCGAAGTGACGGTCGAACAGCACCATCGTGATCGCGCCTGCCAGAACCGGCATCACCGCGATCAGCAGGTACGCCGTGATCAGCCACGTCCATGCGAACATCGGCATCTTCATCAGCGTCATGCCCGGTGCGCGCATGTTCAGGATCGTCACGACGATGTTGATCCCGCCCATGATCGACGATGCGCCCATGATGTGGACCGCGAAGATCGCGAAGTCCATGCCCGGGCCCATCTGCGTCGACAGCGGCGCGTAGAGCGTCCAGCCGGCGGCCGTCGCGCCGCCCGGCGCGAAGAACGAACCGACCAGCAGCACGGCCGCAACCGGCAGCAGCCAGAAGCTGAAGTTGTTCATCCGCGCGAACGCCATGTCGGACGCGCCGATCTGCAGCGGAATCATCCAGTTCGCGAAGCCGACGAACGCCGGCATGATCGCGCCGAACACCATGATCAGGCCGTGCATCGTCGTGAGTTCGTTGAAGAACTCCGGACGCATGATCTGCAGGCCCGGCTCGAACAGCTCGGCCCGGATGGCGAGCGCCATCACGCCGCCCGACAGGAACATGATGAACGAGAACAACAGGTACAGCGTACCGATGTCCTTGTGGTTGGTGGCGAACAGCCAGCGCCGCCAGCCGTGCGGCATTTCGTGCGCGTGGTCGTCGTGCGCGTGGTCCGCGGCTACGTCGTGCCCGATGCTAGACATGAGAATCTCCTAATGCGAATACGTCGACTAACTCAGCGACACGTCAAGCCGCCGGGCCGATCTCGACACGCCGGGCTTCCTTCGCGTCCGCCCCGCCCGTGATCGTTTCCGGCTTTTTGAGAATAATGTGGTCTTCCGCCACGCCTGCTGCCTTCAGCGCGTCGCGCACGGCCTGTGCACGATGCTTCGCCAGTTCGGCGTTTGCGTCGGCCGAGCCCGACTTGTCGGTAAAGCCCGACAGCGCGAGCTTCGCGTCCGGATGTGCCTTCGCATAGTCGGCCGCGGCGGCGATCGCCGCCTTCGCGTCGGCCGGCAGCACGCTCTTGCCCGTCTCGAAGTAGATCGTCGACAGTGCGGCCGATGCCGCTGCCGCCGGCTGCTCTGCGCCCGACGCGGCCTGCGCCGGCGCCGAAGCGGCTTCCGCCGGTGCTGCTGCCGCTGCGCCCGCCGCGTCTTCCGGCATCTTGCCGTTACGCGCGTCGGCCACTTGCTTCGGCTGCAGCAGGTCGTTCTTGTGGTTGCCCCACGAATTGCGTTCGTACGTGATGACCGACGCGATGTCGAGATCCGACAGCGACGCCCACGACGGCATTGCACCCTTGCCGTGCAGCACGCGCTCGACGTGGCCGGCGATCGGGCCGTTCACGATCGGGCTGCCGTCCATGGCCGGGAAGGCGCCGAGGCCCTTGCCGCTCACCTGGTGGCAGGCCGCGCAGTTCGCCTTGTAGACTTCCTCGCCGTGCGCGACGAGTTCAGCCATCGTGTAGACCTTGTTCGGATCGACTGCGGCGCTGGCCAGCTTGGCCTTCTGCGCGGTGACCCACTTCGCGTAGTCGTCATCCGACAGGACTTCGACGACGACCGGCATGTACGCGTGTTCCTTGCCGCACAGCTCGGTACAGAAACCGCGGAACGTACCGACCTTGTCGGCCTTGAACCACGTGTCGCGCACGAAGCCGGGGATCGCATCCTGCTTCACGCCGAACGCGGGCACGTACCACGAGTGGACGACGTCGTTCGCGGTCGTGATGATGCGGATCTTCTTGTTGACCGGCACGACGAGCGGGTTGTCGACTTCCTGCAGATAGGTGTCGGTGATCGGCTTCTTGCCCATCACTTCGTCGCGCGGGGTGCTGAGCGTCGACAGGAAGCCGATGCCCTCGCCCGGGCCCTTCACGTAGTCGTAGCCCCACTTCCACTGGTAGCCGGTGACCTTGATCGTGAGATCGGCGTTGGTCGTGTCCTTCATCGCGACGACGGCCTTCGTCGCCGGCAGCGCCATCAGCACGACGATGACGAACGGCACGATCGTCCAGATGATCTCGACGGTCGTGCTTTCATGGAAATTGGCGGCCTTGTGGCCCTTGGATTTGCGGTGCGCGAAGATCGAATAGAACATCACGCCGAACACGCCGACGAAGATCACCGTACACAGGATGAGCATCATCGTGTGGAGATCGTAGAGCTCCTCGGCGATCTTCGTGACAGGCGGCTGAAAGTTGATCTCGTTGACGCGGGGGCCGCCCGGGCTATCACCGACCGCCAGGGCGGCACCGGCAAAGAGCAATCCGCTGCATGCCAGCACGCCCGTGAGGGCTCGCTTGATTGTTTTCATAGCATCCTTACCCAAAATTTCCATTCAAACCCTCCCCCGTCGCAAGCTACCGGCCATATCCGCCGGTGCCCGCGCCTCGTCAGCCGCAGCGCCTGAGCGACACGCGCAGTTCGTCGGCGAACTGCGCACGCTTGTACTGCGCGAGATGCTGCCCGATTACGACGGTCTGCCCGCGCGATACCAGCCGAATCGGATCGCGTGGCGTCGCACCCGGCTCGACCCGCACCCAGCGCGGGTTGAATTCGATCTGCGTGAGCCGCTCCGCATCCATCCGCTCGATCACGAGCCGGTGCGGATACAGCCTGATGCGTTCGTAATCGACCGCATGGCGAGCATAGATCGCAAATGCGACACCCACAGCCAGCAACTCGATTCCGGTGAAGGGCATGACGAGCCAAGCCCCCCGCCACATCAGCAATGTCGCGATCACCAGCGAGAAGCCCGCGAGCGACGCGTAAAACAGCACGAACTGGCGCGGTGACGCCGAACAGTTGCGTTTCATCAGCCAGTCTTCGAGGACCGGCTCGCCGTTCGTCGTCTCCGCCAAAACCCTCGCTGCTTCCATCGCCGCCTCACGCGAATGGCATGCGATGCATGCCTGCATCGGACTCGTCGCCCCGTATTGCGGGGACCCCGGGACGACAAGCTGACGCATTATAGGCGGGTTCAATGGCATCCACAAGCAAGCGACTATCGGCCCGCGAGCCAAGCGCGACAAGCTTTTCGGCCATTTTAGGCGCCAATTCGACCCCGCTTTGCGCCGCTAATTTCAGACATAACAAAACCCCTCTTTACCGCTTTACCGATTCTTCGGACGCCCCTTTCCGATGTCCTCGATGCGCACGATCCCATGCCCTTCGGCGGTCGTGCGCGGCACGGCCTTCCACGCGTGGCCGTAGATCACTTCGAAGGTCAGCGGAATCGTGCCGTCCTCGCGCCGGCGAGCCTCCAGCGCGTCGCCGAGCGCCGCGCGGAAGCGCCGCGTCGCGCG
>NZ_JAAGPG010000139.1:0-18292 GCF_017104665.1 Burkholderia sp. Se-20378
TGCCTGCCTTGGGATCGAGGACGAACTGGACTTCGATCGGCGTGTTCCAGAATTCGCGGGCCAGATCGGTGATCCGTCCCGAAAACTGGCTCTTGACCCAGTCCAGCTTGAAGCGGTTCGGCGCGGCGATGGACAGCGTGTTCGCCGACGCATCGAAGGCCACCGGGGCCAAGGGTTTGATCCACGTCACGTACTGCTGGGGCGTCAGCTCGCGCTCCAGCAGTGCGGAACAGTGTTGCCAGAAATCGTTCATCAAGTAACTGTCGTTTTTTGCGTGCACAGCGCGGCTCGCCGGCGCCCTTGTCGCGGTGGCGCAACAAGGCCCGAAGCGGTCGTGCGAGCGTGCCTCGGACGCCTGCGTCACAGTGTTGGAGGGGCAGGCGCGAGCCGAAGCGGCGTGCGGGATTCTTGGAGATAAGGCGAGATTCTACCGCCAAACGCGGCCACAGCGCGAGTTATCCACAGGCCGGTTATGTGGGGCGCGGGGCCGGATCGGCCGGGGCGGGCACAGGCGAGCGACTCCTAAAGTATTGACCGTCAACAGAAAAACGGTTTAAATAGCGGGTTCCGCGAAAACCAATCCTGTATTCCCGGCGATTGCGTTCGCCCGAATGCCTCCGGTTAGGGCACGCGGTCCCCTGAATTTCGACATTCTCGAACAAGTGAGAACATCATGAAACGTACTTACCAACCGTCCGTGACGCGCCGCAAGCGCACCCATGGCTTCCGTGTCCGCATGAAGACGGCAGGTGGCCGCAAGGTCATCAACGCTCGCCGCGCGAAGGGCCGCAAGCGCCTCGCCATCTAAGGCAGGTTGCGCGCTGTGTCCGCCGTCCGCAGTCCTGCGGAAGGTGCCGTCGAGCCGGGTGCGAATCCGTCGCAGACGAAAGCCGCCTTCCCGAAAGCTGCGCGACTTCTGAAAACGGATGAATTTTCATCCGTTTTTCGTTTGCGTCCCTGGCGGCGCTCCGCGCACTTCGTGATTTACGGCAAGCCGACCGGTCAGCCCGCGCGTTTGGGGCTCGTCGTCGGCAAGAAGTATGCGCCGCGTGCGGTTACCCGTAACCTCGTGAAGCGGCTGGCGCGCGATCAGTTTCGCCTGCGCCGGATCGAATTCGCCGGTTACGACCTGCTGCTGCGGCAGCACACGCGCTTCGACAAGAAAGCGCTGCCGAGCGCGGCTTCCGCCCCGCTCGCGGCGATGTGTGCGGCCGAGATCCGCGAACTGCTCGACAGGGCAGTCCGGGAAATCGCCCGCCGCGCGTCGAAGCCCGCGTCCGAGTGACGCATCCGTCCGCGGTGCGGCGTTCGCGCCTGCCCGGTCGGTTTTGACGCGGCGCCGAACGGCGTCGCCCAAGGTATGGAAACGGTATTGATCGCCTTGCTGCGCTTCTACAAGGTTGCCGTGAGCCCTATGCTCGGCAACCGTTGCCGTTTTTATCCTTCCTGTTCGGATTACGCGCGCGAGGCAATCCAGTATCATGGCGCCGCGCGCGGCACGTATCTCGCCGTCAGGCGCGTGTGCCGATGCCATCCGTTTTCCGCGGGCGGCATCGACCTCGTCCCGCCGCCCAACTCCGACACTCGCGCTCGCGGCGAAGCCGACGCGCGGTCCCATCGACTCTGAGACAACGCATGGATATCAAACGCACCGTCCTATGGGTGATCTTCTTCATGTCAGCTGTCATGCTGTACGACAACTGGCAGCGGTCCCATGGACGCCCGTCGATGTTCTTCCCGAGTGCCACGCAGACGGCCCCCGCGGCCGCAGCCGGCGGCGCATCGGGCACGGGCGCGACGACGACGACCGCAGGTGAAGTGCCTGCCGCCGCAGCCGGCGCCGCACCGTCGACGACGGCACCGGCCGCCCAGGCGCAGCTCGTGAAGTTCTCGACCGACGTGTATGACGGCGAAATCGACACGCGCGGCGGCACGCTGGCGAAGCTGACGCTGAAGAAGCAGGGCGACGGCAAGCAGCCCGACCTGTACATCACGCTGTTCGACCACACGGCCGGCCACACGTATCTCGCACGCTCGGGCCTGCTCGGCGGCGATTTCCCGAACCACAACGACGTCTACACGCAGTTGAACCCGGGCACGACGTCGCTGACGGGTGACCAGAACGCGCTGAAGCTGTCGTTCGAATCGCCGGTGAAGGGCGGCGTGAAGGTCGTGAAGACCTACACGTTCACGCGCGGCAGCTACGTGATCGGCGTCGACACCAAGATCGACAACGTCGGCACGGCGCCTGTCACGCCGACGGTCTACATGGAACTGGTGCGCGACAACACGGCCGTCGAAACGCCGATGTTCTCGCACACGTTCCTCGGGCCGGCGGTCTACACGGACGCGAAGCACTTCCAGAAGATCAACTTCAGCGACCTCGACAAGAACAAGGCCGACTACGTGACCTCCGCCGACAACGGCTGGGTCGCGATGGTGCAGCACTACTTCGCGTCGGCCTGGATTCCGCAGCAGGGCGTGAAGCGCGACATCTACGCTGAGAAGATCGATCCGACGCTGTACCGCGTCGGCGTGAAGCAGCCGGTCGCCGCGATCGCGCCGGGCCAGTCGGCCGACGTGCAGGCACGCCTGTTCGCCGGTCCGGAAGAAGAGCGCATGCTCGAAGGCATCGCGCCGGGCCTGGAACTCGTGAAGGACTACGGCTGGGTGACGATCATCGCGAAGCCGCTGTTCTGGCTGCTCGAGAAGATCCACGGCTACATCGGCAACTGGGGCTGGTCGATCGTGCTGCTCACGCTGCTGATCAAGGCCGTGTTCTTCCCGCTGTCGGCTGCAAGCTACAAGTCGATGGCGCGCATGAAGGAAATCACGCCGCGCATGCAGGCGCTGCGCGAACGCTTCAAGAGCGATCCGCAGAAGATGAACTCGGCGCTGATGGAGCTGTACAAGACCGAGAAGGTCAATCCGTTCGGCGGCTGCCTGCCGGTCGTGATCCAGATCCCGGTGTTCATCTCGCTGTACTGGGTGCTGCTCGCGTCGGTCGAAATGCGCGGCGCGCCGTGGGTCCTGTGGATTCACGACCTGTCGCAGCGCGATCCGTTCTTCATCCTACCGGTGCTGATGGCCGTGTCGATGTACGTGCAGACGAGCCTGAACCCGACCCCGCCGGACCCGGTCCAGGCGAAGATGATGAAGTTCATGCCGATCGCATTCTCGGTGATGTTCTTCTTCTTCCCGGCCGGCCTGGTGCTGTACTACGTCGTGAACAACGTGCTGTCGATCGCGCAGCAGTACTACATCACGCGCAAGCTCGGCGGGGCCAAGAAGAAACCGGCCTGACGCCCGTTGCATACGTGGGGCGGCATGTTCGCCCCGCGATGCATGAAAAAAGCCGCATGGTTCGCCCATGCGGCTTTTTGCTTTTTGCGGGTCCGGTGGTGCGGGCTCAGGCCTTCTTCGATTCGCCCGAGTCGCCGTAGAACTGCTCGACCAGTTCCTGCACGAGGTAGCGATGATGCGGCGACAACGCTTCGATCTTCGACGCAAGTTCGATCGTCTCGGGCGTGGGCGGATAGCGCTCGTCGCGCGGCAGCGGTTGCGGTGTCGGGTGTTCGATCACGCTCGGCGACGGGCCGTAATGCAGCCAGTGGACTTCGACGCGTAGCCATTCGGCGAGCGTGGCGAGTTTGTCCGACGTCGGGATCGTGCGGCCCGTCAGCCATTTGTGCGCGGTTTGCGGCGAAACGGGCTGCGCTCCGCGGTGGCGCAGGTTGAATCGGTTCGCCAGCTCAGTCGCACCGGTGACCTTCTCCGGGCTGCGCCGCAGGGCGAATTTCAGGCGTTCCGAGAACGCGGCTTTTTCTTCGGATGTCGGCATGGGGGAGATTGTGCAATTCCACCGCCGCGTTTCAGACAACCATTCGGGATAAACGTATCCCATTCAGACGAATCCCGGTCTTGATCGGGGTGCGTGGCGAAATTGAGGGCCACAGCGTTGGGCCGCTCCAGCAGCCATACTTGTCCGAAGCGGTGGCTGTGACATTGCGCCGGGATGATACTTGGCTTATCCCTGGCGGGATAAATTCGAGCGTGTCCGAATCATGAGCGGCGACCGGTGGCGTGTGTGCCGGCACGCTACAATGCCGGCGTTCCGATGCCCGAACCGTTGTGCGGGCGCACCATATTCCCTTGATTACCCGGTTCATCCGATTCCCATGCTCGCTACCGATTCCGATCCGATCGTCGCCATTGCCACTGCTGCCGGCCGGGGTGGCATCGGGGTCGTCCGCGTGTCGTTCGGGCGCGGCGGCGAGACGGCTGCGTTGCCGCTGATCGACGCGTTGTGCGGGCAGAAGCTCGCGCCGCGCCATGCGAGCTACGTGCCGTTCCTCGACGAGCATGGCGCGCCGCTCGACCGCGGGATCGCGCTGTACTTCCCGGCGCCGCATTCGTACACCGGCGAGCACGTGCTCGAGCTGCAGGGGCACGGCGGGCCGATCGTGATGCAACTGCTGCTGCAGCGCTGCCTGGATGCGGGGCGCGGTTTCGGGCTGCGGCTCGCGGAGCCCGGCGAATTCACGCGCCGCGCGTTCCTGAACGACAAGCTCGATCTCGCGCAGGCCGAGGCCGTGGCCGACCTGATCGAGGCGAGTACCGAAGCGGCGGCGCGTTCGGCCGGACGTTCGCTCGACGGCGCGTTCTCGCGGCAGATCCATGCGCTCGTCGACGACGTGATCACGCTGCGGATGCTGGTCGAGGCGACGCTCGATTTTCCGGAAGAAGAGATCGACTTCCTGGAAGCGGCCGACGCGCGCGGCAAGCTCGCGAAGATTCGCGCGCAGCTCGCGCACGTGCTGGGCGACGCGCGGCAGGGGGCGTTGCTCCGTGAAGGGCTGTCGGTCGTGCTCGCGGGGCAGCCGAACGTCGGCAAGTCGTCGTTGCTGAATGCGCTGGCCGGCGCGGAACTGGCGATCGTCACGCCGATCGCGGGCACGACGCGCGACAAGGTGGCGCAGACGATCCAGGTCGAAGGGATTCCGCTGCACATCATCGACACGGCCGGGTTGCGCGAGACGGAGGACGAGGTCGAGCGGATCGGTATCGCGCGCACGTGGAGCGAGATCGAGCGGGCGGATGTCGTGCTGCATCTGCTGGACTCGCGTATTGGGATGACGGCGGATGACGAGACGATCGCGGCGCGGTTCCCGGGCGGCGTGCCGGTGGTGCGTGTGCTGAACAAGACGGATCTGACCGGTGTGGCGGCGTGTGTCGAGCATCCGGCGGCGGAAGGCGATTTGACCGAGGTGCATCTGTCGGCAAAGCGCGGCGACGGGATCGACATGCTGCGCGCGGAGTTGCTGCGGATTGCAGGGTGGCAGGCGGGAGCGGAAGGCGTGTATCTCGCGCGCGAGCGGCATCTGATCGCACTGCGGGCTGCGCAGGAGCATCTCGCGCAAGCGGCGGATCATGCGGAGCAGCGAGCGCAGTCACTCGATCTGTTTGCCGAGGAACTGCGGCTCGCTCAGGAGCAGCTCAATGCGATTACCGGGGAGTTCACTTCGGATGATCTGCTGGGGGTGATTTTCAGCAGGTTCTGTATCGGGAAGTGAGTAGACCCGGCTGAACCGCTATTCGCGCCGTAACACTGCGCTCAAGCTCTGTCGTCTTTAGACTCCGAAACGAATTCGAACACGCGCTCCCTGCGCTGCAGGACTCGCCCGCGGCGACCACCCCCGTGCCGTTGAACGATGGCGTCACCAACGATCAGGGCACGGCTGCCTGGGGGCGCCGACACACGCACCGAGTCGGCCGGTGCGCCGCCGGGCGGATGCGATCGTGGCGTGGAATCACCGAGGGGCGAAGGGGCAGGCGGCGCAGGCAACGTTCTTCCGTCATAAAGCGAGCCGCTCGTGTAACCTTCGTCGCGCCATTTGCTCAGCACGCGGTTGATCTGCGCGTCGAGCGCGTGCCGGCGATCTTGCGGCAAATCATCGATGTCGACGCTCAGCGCGACGCAAATGGCAACATCGTCGAGATCAAATGAGGCAGTCACATTCTGTGCGAATACCCCTCCCGCCGCATCCGAGATTGCGTTTGCGTCGTCCTGAAGCGCTGTATGAGCGTCGCGCCATTGGCTCAAACTTGTCGTCGATGCGGGCTCGCCTGCATTGATCGATGGACGTTGTCGCGGCCGGTGAAATGAGATCGAGATGACGCATGGAGGCCGCATTTCGCCGTAGGCCATGTGGTAGTAGCCGGCGGTGATCAGGGCAACCAGTCCGATGAGAATGCCAATCCCGCCCCACGTCCCGCTTGCCGGTGAGTAAACCGCGATCGCAACGGCGCATGCTGGAATGATGGTTGCCAGCAGTTTGCCGAGGACGAACACGAGCAAGAATGGCTTTGGGCCGACGAACGGCCGTTTGCGACGATTGAGGATGCTTTTCAGCGTTGGGCGCGCCAACTGTTGATAGAGCAGCATGGCAACGGTTAGAGCCGCCAGCCCGACGAAGCCTACGAAGAAATATTGTGAGGAGGGGCGGGCCCACAAGTCGGACATGACCTCGAGGGGAACGTCGTCGCCAACGCCTTTCGGGAGGAGCGCGCGGTAGCGTTCAACGAATGCGCCCGTCAGATGATAGGTTGCCCACGCAGATAGACCTGTCGGCACGAGCCAGTCCATGGCCCAGCGCTTGATCCAGCCGAAACGCCCTGCCTCCATTTTGGGAAGAGGGACACGGAGATAACGGTTTCCAGCGATCGAGACGTCGTTATGCCACTTCTGTCGGTCGAACGGCTTCATGTTTCAGTAGGTTCATTGTTCTAGTGAAGACGAGTGTCGCGGGACGACAGTGCGACAGGAACTCGCAGCAGTAAACAAGTGATATCGGCTGGAACGTGAAGAACTGAATGGCGCGTCGCCAATTGCTATTCGAGGCTGCCGACCTGGCTGGCCGTCGCCCCTAACTCTGGTGCATCCGGGACATAGCAGTCATGACGCGGCATTGCAATTTGACGTTGAGATACCCGACCGCAAAGCCAAAGAACGATTACCCGCATGGAATGCGAGTGAGGCGTGCCGTGCGGTCAATTACCGTGGGGGATCGGCAGAGGCGTGTGGGCGCCCGTAACGCTCCGGCGACGATTCAAATCGCTGCGTGCGATATGAACCATATGCCGGAGGTGCGGAATCACGTACGACGCTCGGTATTCATCCGAGTTTCAGCGGAATGACGATGCCGTGCTCAGCGGGAAGGCATCAATCCCAATGACGGTGATGGTAATACCCGCCACCACCGTAATACCCGCCACCATCAGGTACCACGATACAGCCGCTCAACAGCACGGCGACGCCGGCAATCAGCAAAAGGGTCTTCTTCATCGCGTTCACCTGCTCGGGTTCAATATGAAACCCAGCATAGCGAGCGCCCGCAACACCGGCTGTAAGCGATCGTTTCCCTCTTCCTCAATCCGTAACGGCGGATTATTCCGGTCACAATGACCGTAACAAATTGCCAAACAGCAGACGTATTCAGGCGGTGACGACCCTGTTTCGCCCCGTATCCTTCGCACGATACAGCGCGGCATCGGCGGCTTCGATCAACGCATCGGGCGTCGACAGATCGTCGGCCGACACGGTCGCGCAGCCGACGCTCACGCTCACGCGTCCGGCCGGTGCGGTCGGCATCGCGAGATCGAGCCGCAGCACCGCTTCGCGCGCTTCCTCGGCAACCACCCGTGCGCCGCGCGCGCCCGTGTTCGGCAGCACGATCGCGAACTCCTCGCCGCCGTAGCGCGCGACGATGTCCGCCGGCCGCCGCACCGCGCCGGCTAGCGCATTCGCAACCGCGATCAGGCATGCGTCGCCCTTCACGTGACCGAACGCGTCGTTGTACGCCTTGAAGCGGTCGACGTCGACCATCAGCAGCGACAGCGGTTCGCCTTGCCGTCGCGCCTGCAGGAACAGCGTGTGGAAATGATCGTTGAAGTGCATGCGGTTGAACGCGCCCGTCAGGCCGTCGCGTGCGGACGAGCGGATCAGCGTCGCGTGCGCCTCGAACAGCCGCTGGTACAGCATCGTCACTTCCCAAGCGAGCACGCACACGAGCACGCCCGGCGTGAACATGCTGAACACGCGCGCGAGATACCAGCCGACCGTGAAGCGATTGGTGCTCATCAGGTTCAGCGTCGTATCGGTGAGGCACGCGAGCACCGCGATCGCGAGCCACAGGTCGAGCGTCGTGCGCAGCCGGCCGGTGGCCAGCACGGCTACGAGCGCCAGCGCGTTGAGCAGCCACACGATCAGCGCGACGGCGTTGACGGGCAGCACGGCCGCATCGCCCGGCGGATGAAACGCGGGCGGCAGCGACACGTTCAGCGCAAACAGGCACAGCAGCCCCGCGACGACCGCCGGCCCGCCGATCAGCGCGAGCGTCCACCAGCGTGTCTGCTGCGCGCCGATCGGTGCGCGCGCCAGCCGCTCGCGCGTGAGCAGCGCGACCAGTACGAAACCCGGGAAGCCGGCATGCCAGAAGATCCACATCCACGCGGCGCTTTGCGGTTGCGCGCCGAACAGCCCGTGTGGCGCGAACACGCCGGGAAAGGTGAGCAGCTGCAGCGCGACGGCGAGCGCGGTGAACGCGTAGGCGCCGCCGAGCGCGCCGAGCACCGGCTGGCGCGTCACGGTGAACTGCGCGCCGAGAAAGAACGCCGCGATGCTCGCGGTGGTGAACACGGTGAGCGCACACATCGGCATGAACGGCTCGACGGCCGGCAGCGCAACGTTCGCGTGCGGCGCGGCGATCCCGAGCGCGAGCACGATGACGAGCGCCGTCAGTGCGCCGAACCAGAGCTGACGGCGGGTCGTGTGCTGGATCAGGATGCCTTCCATGGTGTTCCCCGGGCACGTAGGCGGAAACGCCCGGTCTTGCGCCGGGCGACAGGCAACCGGCCGCTGCGCGACCGGTGCGGCCTGATCCTATCGCGTTATGGGTGCGCGCTCAAACCCCGAGGCCCGGACCGAAGTTGCCGGCAACCCACTGCGTGACGGCGTTGACGTCCGCGTAATCCTGTTCAGGCAGGCCGTCGAGCATCGACAGCACGTCGTTGCTGGCGCCGGCGTCGCGCGCGGCATCGACGATCGCATCCTTGTTGGCCGGGTAGCGGACGGCCGCCAGCACGTCGGCGATCTGCAGGTCGATCGTTTCGTTGGGAATGTCGTGCGGAGGCTGGGCGGGCTGGTCGTTCACGGCGGCGTCTCGCGGAGTGAGCGGATTGGGTGGCTTGAGCGGTATTCGGGTGCGTAACGGTGCGCGTTGTGCGCTCACCTGCCAGGGCGACCGGGCAGGCGCGCCCCGCGGATGAACGGCGATCGACTCAATGCTCGCGTCGCACGCGGCGCCACGGATGCTTCCAGTCGATGTGCGGTGCGTTTTCGTCGCGCGGATGCTGGCGCCGGTGTTCCTGCCAAAGTTCGTCGGAAAACAGCGCCGCTACGATGACGAGCGGCAGCACGAGGAATATTCCGAGTATGACTTGCTCGAACACGATAGCCTCCTTGCGGTGGCAGGAACCCTTGCTCCCATTCTAGGCTCTGAACTTCGCCCGCGTTCAATTTCTTACAGTGCGAAACAGGCCCGGATGCGGCCTTGCCGCACGTGCGCCGGCATCAAAAAGGACATGAACATGCAACTCCAGAACGATACCAACACGCTCGCGCTACGGCCGCTGGAGCGCCAGGACCTGCGCTTCGTCCACGAGCTGAACAACGACGCAAAAATCATGCGCTACTGGTTCGAGGAGCCGTACGAAACCTTCTCGGAACTGTCACAACTGTACGACCGCCACGTGCACGACCAGCGCGAGCGCCGTTTCGTCTCGGTCGACGCGCAAGGTGAACTGGTTGGCCTCGTCGAGTTGATCGAGCTCGACTACATCCATCGTCGTGGCGAGTTCCAGATCATCATCGCGCCGCAATGCCAGGGGCGCGGCTATGCGGGGCAGGCGACGCGCCTTGCGATCGAGTACGCGTTCAAGGTGCTGAACATGCGCAAGCTGTACCTGATTGTCGATACGTCCAATGCGGCGGCGATTCATGTGTACGAGAAATGCGGATTTCAGCACGAGGCCGAATTGAAGGAAGAATTTTTCGGAAACGGCGCGTATCACAACGCTTATCGCATGTGCATTTTTCAGCGCGATTATTTCGAGCGCCAGCAATCCACCGTGAATAAAGCAGGGTAAACACGCTGGCGAAAGGCGCCTGCGGCGCGGGCTTCCGCGGGCGCTGAATGCATGCGGAGAACTACGGATAAATACGGATTCGCTTATACCTGGCATTTTTCTTGTATCAGGTAAATGCGATTCCGCGTTGCGGTAAAGTCGAATCGTTTCGGATGACTTTATGTGCAGCGCATCAAAATGATCCGGATAGCGAAATGGATTATCCAAACCGTTCAATCGCCGCATTGTAACTTTGCTGAAAGTCTTGCTGCGTAACGCTTTCCGCCCGGCGGCGCGGGCCTGTTCTCCATGCAGTGCACGTCGTCCCGCCTGCGCATGGTGCGAAAAACGGGCTGCGCACGGGGTGCGACAATCCGCCGCTATTGCGGTCGCACAACAAATGTGCTTGATATCGCTTGCCGGTCTTCTAAAGTGAAAAACGCGGGTTCACGATCACCTGTAAACGCATAGCTAACCCAAGCCTGGTGCCCGCAAGCCTGGAGACAGAACATGATGAAGCGTACCGGTGTCCTTTTTGCCCTCGTCGGCGCATTCTGCGCGGTGTCGATTGCCCAAGCCGGCGGCGATTCGGCCGTCAAGCCGAAGCAGGAAATCCAGTTGACGAAGAACGCATGGGGCTGCCTGTCGAAAGACAATCTGGACTCCGTACTGAGTCACGAGCGTGACGGCAAGTCGCAGGCGAAGCAGCAATACTTCGACGACTATCGTTGCCTGTCGGTGCCGGAGGGCCAGCGCTTTCGCGTGGTGTCGGTCGACCAGGGCGACGTGCAGTTCGTCAGCGCCGACAACAGCGACCAGCAGGGTCTCTGGACCGATTCGCGCTTCGTCAAGCAGTAACGGTTCTTTCACCGCGCCGTCATACGACGCGCGAGCGCGCCGGCCCGATGAGCCGGCGGCGCGAACCGAACACGGCCCGGTACATGCCGGGCCGTTGCGCTGTGGGTGGCGCAAGACACGCGCCGGACGGCCAGCATTCGGTATCATCACGGCCCGACCGAACCGAATGCCCGCCCGGGCCGCATCCGCATGGCGCTGAAATCCACGATCTACAAAGCTGAACTGCAAATCGCCGACATGGATCGGCACTACTACGCCGATCACGCGCTGACGGTGGCACGCCATCCGTCGGAAACCGACGACCGGATGATGGTGCGCATCGTCGCGTTCGCGCTGTTCGCGCACGAGCGGCTCGAATTCTGCAAGGGGCTGTCGGACGTCGACGAGCCCGATTTGTGGCAGAAGGATCTGACCGGCGCGATCGACGTCTGGATCGAAGCCGGGCAGCCCGACGAGCGGCGCATCTCGAAGGCGGCCGGCCGCGCCGGGCAGGTCACGGTGATCGCATACGGCGGCAAGACGTCGGATATCTGGTGGCAGGGGGTGCGCAGCAAGGTCGAACGGCTGCGCAACGTGCAGGTGCTGTCGCTGAACGACGGTGTCGCGGCCGCGCTCGGGAAACTCGCGGAGCGCACGATGCGCCTGCAGTGCACGGTGCAGGACGGCGCCGCATGGATCTCGAGCGCCGACCACGATCCGGTGGCGGTCGAATGGACGGTGCTGAAGGCGCGCGCGGACGCGTGACGGCCTGCGCGCCGGCCGCGTTCAGCCGATCGCGGCCGGCGGCCCCTTGAATTCCAGCATGTTGCCTTCCGGGTCGAACAAGTAGATCGACGGTCCGTAGCCGCCGGCGCCGTAGCGCTCCGCGGGCGCGCCCGGCCGTGCGCCATGCGCGGCGAAATGGGTAGTCAATGCGTCGGGATCGAACGGCTCGACGCGCAGGCACAGGTGATCGAGGTTGCGTCCCGTGCCGGGCGGGCCGCTGTCGGGACGGTCGATCGGGCCGCCGACCAACAGCAGGTCGATCAGCGCGTCGCCGGCACGCAGCTGTACAAGGCCCAGGTCGGGCTGTTCCTTCTCCACGTGGCAGCCGACGGCGTCGCAGTAAAAGCGCGTCATCGCAGCCATGTCGGTCACGCGTAGCACGATGTGATCGATCGCGCGGATGGTCGGTTTCATGGGCAGGCTCTCCTTCGCAGTCCATGAGCATCGAGTGTAGGCGCATCACGCCTGCGCCGCCGGCCGGAACGCGGCACAATCGACGGACGAAAAAAAGCCCGTTCACGCAGAGCGGAACGGGCTTAATCCATATCAGGAGGAGACATGGAGGAGACAGTTCCAACTATACACACGGCGATGGTGCGGCGCAATATTTCGAATGCAAAAAAACGTCAGGACGGCGATTTGTCGCATCTGCGGTGCAGCAAAATGGTGACGGGACGATGACGAAATCGGCGCTGGAACGGCCGGCGCGCGCGTTTTGTCGGATTTATTTTTAGTCGATGCGCCCCCGATTATCCGGTGCGAGTCAGAGCAAGAATCACAGAGCAAGATTCAGGGCGCGACGGTACGTGCCGATGTCTAGAGTAGGCACCATCTACACTAGAGAGTGCGAGGTTCAGATGAAAACCGCCTATCCGACCGATGATGCCCGCTGGGGCGCCGTCACCGAGCGCGATCCGCATGCGGACGGCGCGTTCTTCTACGCCGTGAGCACGACCGGCGTGTTCTGCCGCCCGACCTGCGCGTCGCGGCAGCCGCGTCGCGAAAATGTGTCCTTCTTCGCCGATACGGCCGCCGCGCGTGCGGCCGGCTTCCGGCCCTGCAAGCGCTGCCAGCCGGAAGGGCTGCCGCGCGAGCTCGAGATCGTCAACCGCGCGTGCGCGGTGCTCGACGCGCATGCCGAACGGCTCACGCTGCAGCAACTGAGCGATGCCGTACACGTGAGCCCGTTTCACCTCCAGCGGCTCTTCAAGCGCGTGGTCGGTGTGTCGCCGCGGCAGTATCAGGCCGCGCAGCGCGGCGCCGCGTTGCGGCAGGCGCTGCAAAGCGGGCAGCCGGTCACGCAGGCGGCCGTCGATGCGGGCTTCAACTCGCCGTCGCGGCTCTATGCGTCGGTGCCGCGCGAGCTCGGGATGGCGCCGTCGGCGTTTCGCCGCCAGGGTGCCGGCCTGCGGATCGACTATGCGACCGCATCGACGTCGCTCGGCACGGTGCTCGTCGCCGCGACCGAGCAGGGCATCTGCCGGATCGCGTTCGGCGACGAACCGGCAGTGCTCGTCGGTGAGCTGAAGGACGCGTTCGCACGCGCCGAGCTGGTCGAAGCGTCGGCACGGCTCGCGCCGTTTGTCTCGCAGATTCGCGCGTACCTGGACGGCACGCGGCACGCATTCGACCTGCCGCTCGACATCGCGCCGACTGCATTCCAGCAGCGCGTATGGGAGGCGCTGACGCATATTCCGTACGGCGAAACGCGCAGTTACTCGGAGATCGCCGAGGCGCTCGGTTCGCCGCGCGCGGTGCGTGCCGTCGCGTCCGCGTGCGCGTCGAACCCGGTCGCGCTCGCGATCCCGTGCCACCGCGTCGTACAGAAGGGCGGCGCGCTTTCCGGGTATCGTTGGGGCGTGCGCCGCAAGGCGACGCTGCTCGCGTCCGAGGCGCGGCATGTGCATGACGATCAAACCGAATCCGTTGCGGAGGGCAGCGCAGTTTGAGCATCGCAAAAACAACGATCACATCCATCGTGAACGGCGGCCAGGTGCCGCCGTCCGCGCAAATGGAACTGCGCTTCAATGCGCCTTACGACTGGGCGCGCGTGCTGCGCTTCTTCAGCGGGCGCGCGATTCCGGGCGTCGAGCAGGTGGCGGACGGCGTGTATCGCCGCATCGTCGACCTGCACGGCGACGCCGGCCGGCTCACGGTCGCGAAACATCCGCGCAAGCATTGTTTGGTCGCGACGGTCGAAGGCGCGGTCGCGCGTCATGTCGACGACGCGTTCGCCGCGCGCGTTGCGACGATGTTCGATCTCGGCGCCGATCCGGCCGCCATCGGCAGCGGGCTGGCGCGCGATCCGTGGTTCGCGCCGCTCGTCGAGGCCGCGCCGGGGCTGCGCGTGCCGGGCGCATGGTCGGGGTTCGAGCTGGCCGTGCGCGCGATCGTCGGTCAGCAGGTGAGCGTGAAGGCCGCGACGACGATCGTCGGCCGGCTCGTCGAGCGGGCCGGAGAGCGTGTGGTTCATGAAGACGACGGCGCGCCCGCGTGGCGTTTCCCGACGCCCGATGCGCTGGCCGCGTGCGATCTCGACAAGATCGGGATGCCCGGCAAGCGGGTGGCGGCACTGACGGGCGTGGCGCGCGCGGTGGCGGCCGGCGACGTGCCGGTCGATCGAGAGCACGCCGATCTCCCGATGCTGCGCAGTGCGTGGCTCGATCTGCCCGGCATCGGCCCGTGGACCGTCGAATACATCGCGATGCGCGCATGGCGCGATCCGGACGCATGGCCGGCCTCCGATCTCGTGCTGATGCAGTCGATCGCCGCGCGCGATCCGGCGCTCGACCGGCTCGCGACCCAGAAGCACCGGACCGAAGGCTGGCGGCCTTGGCGCGCTTACGCGGCGCTGCATTTGTGGAACGAAGTGGCCGACCGGGCGGGTGGCGCGCGCGGCGGGTGAGGGCGACCGGTGATCGCTGAGGCTCGCGACCGGGTGCGACCTGATGCGGCGGCGATGCAACCTGTTGCGGAGGTCGTGCCGACACGTGCAGCCTAACTGCCGGACGCCGGACGCCGGACGCCGGACGCCGGACGCCGGACGCCGGACGCCGGACGCCGGACGCCGGACGCCGGACGCCGGACGCCGGACGCCCGACACCCGACACCAACCGTCACGGCAATTCCGCGCATCCGTCGTCGGCAGGAGGCGGGGCGCGCGATGCCCACTTACCCTTCTTTCCGCGGTCGATTTGGCGGCGCGGTTGCACCTGCCGCCACCTGTCCGCTCGTCACCTTCCATCGGACGAATTCGTGTAACCGGCGTGCCCGTTGCCGCCGACTGGAACCGGTCGCAGACGCGGCGACCGCTGCGACCGGCCCGCCCGGCGGCCCGCTCCGGCCCGCGCACCGTGCCCGGAGCCACCTCAAGCGCGTGTTTCGGCGAGATGTTAAAGTGCCCGCTACCAACGAAGCGACCAACAATCCAGCCGGTCGCGCGCGGCGTTCTGCGCGCGGCCGTCACGCACTTGCGTCTCCATGTCGAACACCATGACTCACCGCCAGTCCGAACTGCTGCTGAATCGCCTCGAAGCGCTGAGCTCGGGCCCGACGCGGCAGCATCTGCCCGACGGCCTGCGCGGCATCGAAAAGGAAAGCCTGCGCGTGACGCGCGACGGGATGATCGCGTTCACGCCGCATCCGCGCGCGCTCGGTTCGGCGCTCACGCATCCGTCGCTGACGACCGACTATTCCGAAGCGCTGATCGAGCTGATCACGCCCGCGGAAGGCGACGCCGCGATCACGCTCGAACGCCTCGACGATCTGCATCGCTACGTGTATGCGTCGCTCGGCGACGAGATGCTGTGGAACGACTCGATGCCCGGCCTGCTGCCGGCCGACGACCAGATCCCGATCGCCGACTACGGCACGTCGAACATCGGCCGCCTGAAGACGGTGTACCGGCGCGGCCTCGCGTATCGCTACGGTCGCACGATGCAGTGCATCGCCGGCATCCACTACAACTACTCGCTGCACGAGGAAGTGTGGCGGCGCCTGCATGCGGAAGAAGGCTCGACGGCCACGCTCGTCGATTACCAGTCGGAGCGCTATCTCGCGCAGATCCGCAACTTCCGCCGCCGCAGCTGGCTGCTGATGTACCTGTTCGGCGCGTCGCCAGCGCTCGACACGAAGTTCCTGCGCGGCAAGCCGCACAAGCTCGACACGTTCGACGCCGATACGCTGTATCTGCCGTATGCGACGAGCCTGCGGATGAGCGATCTCGGCTACTCGAACACGACCGCCCAGGCCGCGCTGCACGTCGACTACAACACGTTGCCCGGCTATCTCGACGCGCTGTCGAAGGCCGTGAGCGAGCCGTATCCGGCCTACGAGGCGATCGGCACGCATCGCGACGGCGAGTGGATCCAGATCAACACGAACGTGCTGCAGATCGAAAACGAGTTCTACTCGACGATCCGGCCGAAGCGCGTCACGTATTCGGGCGAGCGGCCGCTGCATGCGCTCGCGTCGCGCGGCGTGCAGTACATCGAGGTGCGCTGCCTCGACATCGATCCGTTCGAGCCGACCGGCATCGCGCTGGAAACGGCGCGCTTCATCGACGCGTTCCTGCTCGCGTGCGCGCTCGACGAGAGCCCGGCGCTCGACTGTCCCGCGTACAAGGAAGCGAACGCGAACTTCGGCAGCGTGACGATGGAAGGGCGCAAGCCGGGTCTCACGCTGCAGCGCGACGGCCAGCCGATCACGATGCAGGTGTGGGCGGACGAGCTGATGGCCGATATCGAAACCGTCGGCCGTCGTCTCGACGAAATTCGCGGCGGCGACGAGCACGTGCGCGCGATCGCCGCGCAACGCGAGAAGCTCGCCGATCCGGAGCGCACGCCGTCCGCGCACGTGTTGCGCACGATGCGCGAACGCGGTCAGTCGTTCCTCGGGTTCGCGCTGGCGCAGAGCGAAGCGCATGCCGCGCATTTCCGCGCGCATCCGCCGTCGGCCGATACGCTGCGCACCGAGCAGGCGCTCGCTGCGAAATCGCTGGCCGAGCAGGCCGAGCTCGAAGCGAAGGAGGCCGGATCGTTTGATGCGTTCGTCGCGGCCTATCGCGCCTATACGTTGAACCGCTTCAGCGTGTAATGCCTGGCGCACGTGCACCGCGTCGGTCGGCGCGGTGCACGCTGCGTATCTCCGTCGCCGGTCGGGGCGCTCCGTTGTGCGCTCGATCCGGTTCGATCAGCCGTCAATGGTGTGCGTATGTGCCGCGATCGATCGCGTGCGGCAGCGCCGGCTTGCCCGATTCCACGTTTGCCCCGCCTTCGCTGCCGTAGCCGGCGTCCTCGCCGCGTGCCTGTGCGGCACGGCGCATGATCGCCTGCATGTTGTCCGGAAAGTCGGGACTGCTAGCGAGGCTCGTCCGGTAGCCGGCGGCCTGCAGCTCCACGAGTTCCTGGCGGACCTCGGCGCGCGTCAGCGTCGACGCAGCCTGCGCGTGAGCGGCGAAGGCCGCGCCGATCAGTACGCATGCGCAGGCCGCCTGTTTCATCGTCTTCATCGTGTTTACTCCGTGAGGTTCCGGTGCCGTGCCTGCCGTAGCCGGCGTGGGCGGAATCGATGCGACCAGTCTAGGCTTCGGACGCCAAACGAAACATCCCGCCCGCCGTCAGGCACCTTTGCCGCATGTGCAACATTGCGCGGGTGAGCCGCTCGCAGTGGGTTTCCTGTCGAACGCGACAGCGGCTCGCCCGCTGCCGGTCAGCGTGTGGCAACTGGTATGTATCGGGTCGGCACGCATCGGGCTTGTCCCCCTTGTACAAGCGCCGCGCGCCTCCTAACCTCTTTTAAGCGACTGATCGGTTGGCTGTGCGACGTCGTTGCGTGCGCAAGCGTCTGGTCGTTGTTGCGACTGCAGAACGTTGAGGTGAATTGAATCCGGGGGGCGAAGTGCCGGCCCGGGTTGATCGAACGAGGCATGGGACCCGAGTAGGTGCTGAAGCGCTGACTCCATCCAGCCACGCCATGGGACCCAAGTAAGCGCCAAAGCGCCAACTCGGATCGACCGCCGTGGGGTTGGAGTAAGCGCTGAAGCGCTAACTCTGGCCGACCGCCGTGGGGTTGGAGTAAGTGCTGAAGCGCTAACTCCACCCAGCCACGGCATGGGATCCGAGTAGGCGCTAAAGCGCCAACTCGGATCGACCGCCGTGGGGTTGGAGTAAGCGCTGAAGCGCCAACTCCAACCAACCACGCCATGGGGCCAGAGTAAGCGCTGAAGCGCCAACTCTGGCCGACAGGAGACACGATGAACCCCACCGACGCCCTACCGCCCGGCATCGTCTTCGCACAGCCATTGACGCCAGTCGCCAACTCGCTGCTGCTGTCCTTCCTCGTCGCCGCGATCCCGATCGCGGTCGCGCTGATCGCGGGCGCGATCGGAAGAGCGTCGTGTAGGGCTAGAGCGTGCGCAATCGTGTAGATGAGGGTGGCAGCCGGTGCCTGAGACACACCCCCACAGCACACATCTGCTCCCCCA
>NZ_JAAGPG010000140.1:0-18068 GCF_017104665.1 Burkholderia sp. Se-20378
TCGCGGGCCGGATCGCGCCGGCACGCAGCCGTGCATACGCGTAGCGCGGCTCGGCATTGGCGAGCGGATGGACCGCGACGACGGCCGGCAGCGCCGCATCGACGCGCCGCCGCAGCCCTTTCGGCAAGAATTGCCGGACGGCCACGCGGCCACCTTCGACCGTCACGTCGACGGCCGAGCCGACCAGCGGATAGCCGAGCGTCGCGGCGATGCGATACGGGAGCATGCCGGTGTCGTACGCGCCCTCGGCGCGCGTGCCGGTCAGCACGAGGTCGTAGTCCTCGACGCGCGCGGCAAGCGCATGCACGCCATCGTCGCCGTCGCGACAGGCCAGCACTTCGACCTCCCGCGCGCCGAGCGCGAGATATTCGGCCAGCGCCGCATTCGCGGGGTCGCCCGCATGGATCACGTCGAGCTTCGCGCGATGCCGCTCCGCGAGCTGGCGGCCGGTTTCGAGCGCGGCCGCGTCGTTGCGGCTATAGCGCGCGACGCCGCTGACCGGATGGCGGCCGACGGACACGAGCACCGCAATGCGTTGCAGGGGGCGGGGGGCGTTCATGCGGCAACTCCTTCCGGTTCACGGGTGCCGACCGCGGCCGGCGATTCGCCACGCGCGGCGCGCGCGGCCTGCACCTGTTCGATCAAGGCCGCGATCGTGCCCTGCGCGTCGCCGACCACCGTCAGGTTCGCGCGCTTCGCGATCGGCGCGCTGCCGTCGAGGTTCACCGCGATCACGTGGCGGCAGTCCTTGATCCCCTGCAGGTGCTGCACCGCGCCCGAGATGCCGAACGCGATGTACACGCTCGCCTCGACCGTCTTGCCGGTGGCGCCGACCTGCTTGTCGCGCGTGAAGTGGCCGTTGTCGACCGCGACGCGGCTCGCACCGATCGCCGCGCCGAACGCACCGGCCAGCCGCTCGAACGCGCCGATGTCGGACACGCCGTTGCCGGCCGACACGATGAAATCGGCTTCCTCGAGCGCGACCTGCGCCGCGTCGATTTCGTCGAGGCCGAGATCGCGGTACGGCTGCGCGGCGTCATGGGCCGGGCGGATGAAGTCGGCGGCGAGGCGCTCGCCCGCGCCGACGAACGGCAGCTTCGCGTCGACCGCGTTCTGCGCGAGCAGGATCACGTCGGGCAGCGCACGGGTGGCAAACGCGCGCCCGGCCTGCGCATACGCGCCGACATGCCTGCCGTCGAGCTCGACGACGTGCGTCGCGACGCTCGCACCGGCGGCCGCGGCGTAACGCCGGCCGAGATCGCCGTCGCCCGTCGCGTTGTCGGGGACGAACACGTGTTTCGGCGCGAGCGCCGCCACACAGGCCTGCAGTGCTTGCAATTCGCTTTCAGGGTCGAACGCGCGCCGATCGAAACCGGCGAGTTCCAGCAGCTTGTCGACGCCCAGTTCGGCCACGTCGTCCTTCAGCTCGCCAAATGCGAGCAGCGCGACTTCGGTATGTGCATCGGCGAGCAGCGCGGCGGCAGCGATTGCCTGCCGCGAATGATCGTCGAGCGCACCGCGTTCGCTGTGCGCGACCACCAGCATCACGTGCTTCGGATCCTGCACCGCGCGGCGCGGCTTCGCGGCAGCCGCGCCGTGACCGTGCGCGGACCATTGCGCGGCATTCGCATCGGCGCTGCCTTCCTCGCCGAGCGTGATGCGCTTCAGGCCCGCGGCCGTGATGATGAACGGCCGGCGCGGATCGATTCGTTTGATCGTATTCATCGATTCACTCCAGCGAGGCGGCGACGAGTTCGGCCACGTCGAGCACGTCGGGGCGCGGGCCCACGACGCCTTCGAGCATCGCCGTGCAGTTCGGGCAGGCAACCGCGACCACGTCCGCACCGATCGTGCGTGCGTCGGCGATGCGGATGTCGGGAATGCGCTGCTTGCCGGGGATGTCGGTCAGCGGCGCACCGCCGCCACCGCCGCAGCAGCGGCCGCGCATGCCGTTGCGCTCCATCTCGACGACCTGGATGCCGATCGTCTTCAGCAGCTTGCGCGGCGCTTCCGTCTCGCCGTTGTAGCGGCCGAGGTAGCACGGGTCGTGATACGTGGTGCGCTTCTCGCGCAGCGCGTCGACGGCCTTCGGCGCGATCTTGCCGCTGTCGGCCAGTTCGGCGAGGTAGGTCGTGTGGTGCTTGACCGTCACGCGCAGCCCGAGCGCACGGTATTCGTTGCGCAGGCTGTGCATCACGTGCGGGTCGGCCGTCACGATCTGCTTGTACGACAGCGTGCCGAGCGTGCCGATCAGGCGCTTCGCCATCTGCTGGAACGTCGCTTCGTCGCCGAGCCGGCGCGCAACGTCGCCCGTATCGGTTTCGGTCGAGCCGAGCACCGCGTAGTCCACACCCGCCTTGTTCAGCACCTTGACGAACGCGCGCAGCGTGCGCTGGTAGCGCATGTCGAACGCGCCTTCGCCCGCGACGAACAGCACGTCGACCGGCTTGCCCGGTTGTGCGACGGGCGCGCTCAGGTCGACCGACCAGTCGTAGCGCGCAGCCGTGTCGTAGCCGCCCATCGTGCCCGTCTCGCGCAGGTTCGCGAGCACTTCCTGGCCCTTGCCCGGCACCGTGCCGTGTACGAGCGTGCGGTTGCGGCGCATGTCGACGATCGCGTCGACGTGCTCGATCAGCATCGGGCATTCCTGCACACATGCGCGGCAGGTCGTGCACGACCACAGCGTCTGCTCCTCGATCAGGCCCGACACGATCGGGCCATTCGGCTCGCCGCGGTGCTGGCCGACCGCGAGGCCCGGCGACGGGCTGCCCGCGTAGGCCGCATCGGTGCCGCCCGCCATCCCGACGACCAGATCCTGGATCAGCTTCTTCGGGTTCAGCGGCTGGCCCGACGCGAACGCGGGGCACGCGGCTTCGCACTTGCCGCACTGCACGCAGGCGTCGAAGCTCAGCAGCTGGTTCCAGCGGAATTCGACCGGCTTCTCGACGCCGTACTCCTGATGCTCGATGTCCGGCAGCTTCAGCGCGGTCGGCGGCGTGGCCGTGCCGTTGCCCGTGAACGATTCGCGGGTGGCCGCGAAACGCTCCTGGCGCGGGTGGAAGGCCAGGTGCAGGAGACCTGCGATCGCATGCTTCATCGGGCCGCCCTTCGCGGCGCCGACCGTCATCGTGAAGGCACCGACACCGATCAGCACGGCGCAGAGCACCGCGAACGCACCCGACATCGCGCCGGTCGGCACCAGCATGAACAGCACGAGGCCGAACGCGAACGAGCCGAGCAGCCAGGGCAGCGTATTCCACGGGCCGCGCGACAGGCGGGCCGGCACGTCCTTCGCCGCGCGCCGCCGCCACACGAACACCGCGCCGACCAGCATCGCGAGCGCCGACAGGAAGATCAGCTTGTCGAGCCACGGCGAGTAGATCGCGAGGCCGTAGTTGATGAACACCAGCGCGAGCGCGCCGATCGCGCCGCCGGCCGTCGCGACGTGCGTCTTCGCGATGTACGGGTCACGAGCGACCACATGGTGCAGGTCGACGAAGTAGCGCTTCGGGATCGCGAACAGGTTCGCGACGCCGAACGAGCCGGGAGCGGTGGCCCGGCCCAGACGCCAGTAGGACGAGCGCTTCGCGACCGCGAACGCGAGCCCCGCCACTGACAGCCACAACAGGGCGGTAATGAGGAAGGACGGATTCATCGTTTAGAAATCCTTCACGAGACGCAGCGAGTCGTAGATCGCGCCGTGGACGTTGTGCATCGAGATGCAGTCGCCGACACGGAACAGCAGGAAACGGCCGTTGCCGAGTTCTTCCGACAGGCATGGCTGCGGCTCGGCCGCGAACAGCGTGTGCGGATCGATCTGGCCGCGGTTCACCGATTCCGGCTTGAGCTTCCAGTACAGCTCGTCGTTCGGCGACGAACCGTTCTCGATCACCACCTGGTCGACCGCGCGTTCTTCCAGTTCTTCCGTGTACTCGTTGCGCAGCACGGCGATCAGCTTGCCGTCCTCTTCATAGACGCGATCGAGCATCGTGTTCGGCGTCGGGATCACGCCGAATGCGTACAGGCGGCGATAGAAGATCGGGAACGTCGTGCCGCCGCAATCGTCGGCCACTTTCACGTCCGGCGTGACGACCTCGACCTTCGAGCCGCGGCTCGCCATGAAGTCGGCCACGCCCGCGCCGGCATGCGTGCTCACGCCGTCGAACAGCAGCACGTTCTGCTTCGGCTCGACCTTGCCGGTCAGGATGTCCCACGAGCTGACGGCCAGCCCCTCGGCCACGCCCCAGCCCGGCACCTGCCACGTGAAGCTCGACCCGCCCGTCGCGAGCACGACGATGTCCGGCTTCTCGGCCATGATCATCTTCTCGTCGGCGGCCACGCCGAGCCGGCGGTCGACGCCCAGGCGCTTAGTTTCCATGTCGAACCAGCGGATGATCCCCGACATCTGTTCGCGCTGCGGCGCCTTCGCGGCGATCATCACCTGGCCGCCCACTTCGGCATTCTTCTCGAACAGCACCACGTCGTGGCCGCGCAGCTTCGCGACACGCGCCGCCTCGAGGCCCGCCGGGCCGGCGCCCACCACCACGACCTTGCGCTTCGGGCCGCGCGACTTCTCGATGATGTGCGGCATCGTCGCTTCGCGCGACGTCGCCGCGTTCTGGATGCACAGCACGTCGAGGCCGTTGTACTGGCGGTCGATGCAGTAGTTCGCGCCGACGCACTGCTTGATTTCGTCTTCGCGGCCGTCGCGGATCTTGATCACCATGTGCGGATCGGCGATCTGTGCGCGCGTCATGCCGACCAGGTCGATCATGCCGGTCGCGAGCAGGCGCTCGGCCTGGCCCGCATCGCGGATGCTCTGCGCGTGCATCACCGGAATCTTCACGACCGACTTGATGCCGGCCGCGAGATGCACGAACGGCTCCGGCGGCAGCGCCATCGGCGGCATGCAGTTGGCGATCGTGTTGTGCGTGTCGCCGCCCGAGCCGACCACGCTCAGGTAGTCGATCAGGCCCGTCTCCGACATCGCCTGCGCGATTTCCTTCAGCGCTTCGTGATCGAGGCCGTCCTCGTGGAATTCGTCGCCGCACATGCGCAGGCCGACGCAGAAATCCTTGCCCACCGCCTCGCGCACGGCCGTCAGCACTTCGATGCCGAAGCGCAGCCGGTTCTCCAGGCTGCCGCCCCATTCATCGGTGCGGTGGTTCGAACGCTTGCTCCAGAACTGGTCGATCAGGTGCTGGTGAGCGGCCGAGATTTCGATGCCGTCCATGCCGGCCGCCTTCACGCGCTTCGCCGCTGCCGCGAAATCGCCGATGATGCGGCGGATTTCCTCGATCTCGATGATCTTCGCGTTACCGCGGTGCACGGGTTCGCGCACGCCCGACGGCGACATCAGGTGCGGCCAGTGCTCGCCGTGGAACGACGAGCGACGGCCCATGTGCGTCGCCTGGATCATGATCTTCGCGCCGTGCTTGTGCATCGTGTCGGCGAGGCGCGTGAGCGGATCGATGATCTTGTCGGTCGACAGGTTCACCGATTTCCACCAGCCCTGCGGGCTGTCGATCGACACCGGGCTCGACCCGCCGCAGATCGCGAGGCCCACGCCGCCCTTCGCCTTTTCTTCGTAGTAGCGGATATAGCGGTCGCCCGGCAGGCCGCCCGGCTCGGCATACACCTCCGCATGCGCGGTGCTGACGATCCGGTTGCGCAGCGTCAGCTGGTTCAGCTGCATGGGTTTGAACAGGTGGGGATAACGCATCGCTGGCGACCTCTGGCGTTCGAATGTCTCGTGTTGCGGGTGTTGTTGTGTTTCGGTGAATCAGTGCGTCAGTGCGCGATGGGCGACACTTCGAAGACGCAGTGGTCGTGATGCTCGGCCGCGCACTGCACTTCCTTCGACTGCGCACGCGGTGCGCCCTTGCCTTCCGGCGTCGTGTCGTTGACCCAGTCCATCGCGCCGGCGAACCAGCCCGCGAACATGTAGCAGAGCTTGCCTTCCTTGCCCGGCTGCTGGAGCACGAACGACGAGTGGCGCAGCTCGATCTTCGCGCGCGCGCTGGCCGGGTCGGCCTCGATGATCGAGAACAGGCCCCAGCCGCGCTGCGACAGGCGCTTCAGGTAGTGCTCGAATACCGCCATGCCGGTCAGGCCGTGCAGCTTCGCTTCCTTGTCGCACCAGTGGTAAGCGGACTTGTAGCCGGCCTTGTAGAGGATCTCGGCATACGCTTCGACGCCGAGCGCTTCCTCGACGGCGACGTGGTTGTTCGTGAAGAAGTGGCGCGGCACGTACAGCATCGGCAGCGCATCGGTGGTCCAGACGCCGGTATCGGGATCGACGTTGATCGGCAGTTGCGGTTGCATCGTGGTGACTCCGTGAGGAAAGTGGCCGCGCGGCTCAGTGCGCAGGCGCGACATCGTCCGCGCGCCCGTGCGGCTTGCACGGGCACGTCCCGATTTTTTTAAGGTTGAATCGCTGGCGGGGGTTCGGCGTTCGCGGCGCTTATGCGCCCCACACGTCCTTGAACACGCGCACCCAGTTCTCGCCCATGATCTTGCGGATACGCGACTCCTTCCAGCCGTGGCGTTCCATCGCGGCCGTCAGGTTCGGGAATTCGCCGATCGTGCGGATGCCGTCCGGGTTGATCACCTTGCCGAAATTCGTCAGCTGGCGATAGCGGCCCTTGTCATGCGTCAGCATGTCGAAGAATTCCTTCGCGTAATCCTGCGTGAAATCCGTGCCGATCCCGACCGCGTCTTCGCCGATCAGGTTCACGACGTAGTCGATCGCCTCGATGTAGTCGTCGATGTTCGCTTCGATCCCGCGCTTCAGGAACGGCGCGAACATCGTCACGCCGACGAAGCCGCCCGCATCGGCGATCTCCTTCAGCTGTTCGTCGCTCTTGTTGCGCGGATGCTCCTTCAGCCCCGACGGCAGGCAGTGCGAGTAGCACACCGGCTTCTTCGAGAACGCGATCGCTTCCGACGACGTGTTGCCGCCCACATGCGACAGGTCGACCATGATGCCGACGCGGTTCATCTCGGTGATCACTTCGCGGCCGAAGTCCGACAGGCCACCATCGCGCTCGTAGCAGCCGGTGCCGACCAGGTTCTGCGTGTTGTAGCAGAGCTGCACGACGCGCACGCCCATGTCGGCGAACGCTTCGATGTAGCCGATGTTGTCCTCGAACGCATGCGCGTTCTGGAAGCCGAGGATCACGCCGGTCTTGTCTTCCTTCTTCGCGCGGAAGATGTCTTCCGTCGTGCGCACCAGCGTCAGCAGCTCGCTGTTGTCGCGGATCTTCTTCTTCATCACGCCGATGTTGTCGACGGTCTTGGTGAAGTTCTCCCACACCGACACCGTGCAGTTCGCGGCGGTGATGCCACCCTTGCGCATGTCTTCGAACACCGGCTTCTCGAACTTCGAGATGTTCAGCCCGTCGATGATGATGCTGTCTTGATGCAGCGTGCTCATGTGTTGCTCCAGTATTGTCGGGTCGGTGGGATCAATAGATCGGGAAGCGTTCGCACAACGCGAAGATCTCGCGGCGCACGCGCTGTTCGGTCGCGTGGTCGCCTTCCGGGTTCGCGCGCAGCGCGTCGAACACTTCCAGGATCAGGCGGCCCACCTCGCGGAATTCCGCGACGCCGAAGCCGCGCGTCGTGCCGGCCGGCGTGCCGAGGCGGATGCCCGACGTGACGGTCGGCTTCTCGGTGTCGAACGGAATGCCGTTCTTGTTGCAGGTGATGCCCGCACGCTCCAGCGCCTGTTCGACCGGCGCGCCCTTCAGGCCCTTCGGGCGCAGGTCGACCAGCAGCAGGTGGTTGTCGGTGCCGCCCGTGACGAGATCGACGCCGCCCGCCTTCAGCACTTCGCCGAGCGCCTGCGCGTTCGCGAGCACGTTGTCGATGTAGGTCTTGAAGTCCGCCTGCAGCACTTCGCCGAACGCGACGGCCTTGCCGGCGATCACGTGCATCAGCGGGCCGCCCTGCAGGCCGGGGAACACCGCCGAGTTGATCTTCTTCGCGATGTCCTCGTCGTTGGTCAGCACGAAGCCGCCGCGCGGGCCGCGCAGCGTCTTGTGGGTGGTCGACGTGACGACGTGCGCATGCTCGACCGGGTTCGCGTGGCGGCCCGCGGCGATCACGCCGGCGATGTGCGCCATGTCGACCATCAGCTTCGCGCCGACGCTGTCGGCAATCGCACGGAAGCGCGCGAAGTCGAGCGCACGCGGGTAGGCCGAGAAGCCGGCGATGATCAGGTTCGGCTTGTGCTCGTGCGCGAGCGCTTCGACCTGGTCGTAGTCGATCAGCATCGTGTCGCGGTTCACGCCGTACTGGACCGCGTTGAACCACTTGCCCGACAGCGCCGGCTTCGCGCCGTGCGTCAGGTGGCCGCCCGCGTCGAGCGACATGCCGAGCACCGTGTCGCCCGGCTTGGCCAGCGCGAGCATCACCGAGCCGTTCGCCTGCGCACCCGAGTGCGGCTGCACGTTCGCATAGCCGGCATTGAAGATCTGCTTGACGCGCTCGATGGCCAGCGCCTCGACTTCATCCGCGAACTCGCAGCCACCGTAGTAACGCTTGCCGGGATAGCCTTCCGCGTACTTGTTGGTCAGCACCGAGCCCTGCGCCTCGAGCACGGCGCGCGACACGATGTTTTCCGACGCGATCAGCTCGACCTGCGACTGCTGACGCTCGAGTTCCTTCAGGATGGCGCTGCGCACCGGCGCGTCGCGCTCGGCAAGGGGCTGCGAGAAGAAAGGCTGGGTGTTCGACATAGTGCGTCCGTGACGAAGAATAAGGGGCTGAAACCGAAGCTCAAGGCCCGCCCTGCCTGGGTTTCCCGCTCGTCCCGTACAAGGCTGCCGACGGCTCTATTCTTGTCGTTCGGATTTTCGGCGGATTGATGAATTTAGACGCGTTCTTTGCCTTTTCCGCCATCCGCGTCCGTTTTATACAAGTGACCGGTCGTGCTTTTTCGGATGACCAAGCAAATGGCCTCCGGCAGTTCACCTATGAACAGGCACGTCGGCGGTGCGATTGCCGCCCGGTCGGGGTGCAACACATCACGAATTCGGTGCAGTGCAGCATGCGGCTTTCAGCCATACAACGTATGGAGCTAGGGTTTAGCCGTATGGCACGCTTGTTGCGCTGGCTCACACAATACCGCTGCCCGATCCGTGCCTCGGGCTCAAAGCTATTAGAGATTCTAGGAACGCTCCCCATGTCGCCCGACCGCACAGCGTCGCTGTCCCACTTCGCGTTCATGCCGTTACCGAATTTCACGATGATCGCGTTCACCAATGCGATCGAGGTGCTTCGGATGGCGAACTACCTGAGCGGCCAGCCGCTCTACCGCTGGTCGGTCATCAGCCCGGATGGCGGCCCGGTCACCGCGAGCAACGGGCTGACGGTCGACACCGGCCCGGCCGAATGCGTGGGGCAACCCGACATCGTGTTCGTGTGCGGCGGCGTCGATGTACAGCGTGCGACCACGCCTGCTCATCTGTCGACGCTGCGCCGCTTCGCGCGCTCGGGCATCCCGCTCGGCAGCCTGTGCACGGGCACCTATGCGCTCGCGAAGTCGGGGCTGCTCGCGGGCTACGCATGCGCGATCCACTGGGAGAACATGTCGGCGCTGAAGGAAGAGTTTCCGGACACGCGCTTCCTGAAGGAACTGTTCGTGATCGACCGCGACCGCATCACGTGCACGGGCGGCGTCGCACCGCTCGACATGATGCTGAACCTGATCGCCGCGCGCGTGGGCACCGCGCGCGTCACGCAGATCGCCGAGCAGTTCATCGTCGAACACGTGCGCGATACGAGCGCGCAGCAACGCATGCCGCTCGTCGCCCGCCTCGGCTCTGCAAACAAGTCGCTGTTCGAAGTGATCTCGCTGATGGAGAACAACATCGAGGAGCCGCTGTCGCGCGAGGAGCTCGCGCGGCTCGCGAACATGTCGCAGCGACAACTGCAGCGCCTGTTCCGCGAACACCTCGGCATGACGCCCACTCATTACTACCTGACGCTGCGGCTGCGCCGCGCGCGCGAACTGCTGCTGCAGACCGACATGTCGATCATGCACATCACGATGGCGTGCGGCTTCCAGTCGGCGTGCCATTTCAGCAAGAGCTATCGCGACGCGTTCGGCGTCGCGCCGACCCGCGAGCGCCGCAAGCAGGTCGCGCCGCTTGCGCAGGGTGCGGCGAGCGCCGGGCCGGCCTTTCCGGCGCATGTGCTGCATGCGTGATCCTCGCCGCGATTGACGCATGAAAAAAAAGCGACCTCGAAGGTCGCTTTTTCTTTGCGCTTACGATCCCCACACCTGCATTTCGTCGAGCGAATAACCCCACTGCGTTGCGCGCTTGGTGCCAACTATTCGCACGTAGCGGCCATGCCCGTTCAGGTTCGGCAGCGTCACGTGGCCGTACGACACGCCGTTGTTCGTCGAGTAGATCGTCGTCCAGTTCGCGTTGTCGTTCGACGTCTGGATCTGGTACACGAGCGCACCCGCATCCCAGTAGAGATCGATGCTGTTGATCGTCTTCGTCGCACCGAGATCCACGGAGATCCATTGCGGATCGACGCCCGCGCCTTCCGGCGAATCCCAGCGCGTGCTCGTGGTGTTGCCGTCGAACGCCTTGTCGGGTGTGAGCGATGCGTTGTAGCTCGCCGATGCGGCAGCCGGATGCCCCTGCGACAGCAGCGTCGGCTGTACGGCAGCCGGGCCGCCGTAGTAGCTCGACCCGAGCTTGGCCTTCGTCGTGTCGGCGTTCACGCCGAACTGCGACAGGCTCCAGCGCTGGCCGGTCGTCACGTCGCCGACGTAGAGCTGATAGCCGCCCGCCGTCGTCGACGAGAAGAACAGGTAGTTCGTGCCGCTCACCGGTGCGGGGTCGGAGTTGTTGCTGATGCAGTCGTTGAGCGCCAACTGATTCGGCGTCGATGCCGGGTCCGCGGTCTTCGAGTAGATCTGGTCGAGTTGGCTCGTGTCCTTCCAGCGCGCGTAGAACACCGTGCCGTCCGCACGCACGATCGGATAGTAGGTCTGCAGGCCCGCCGGATTATCGAACACGGCCGTTACGCCGGTCGCGAGCGTGCGCTTCATCAGGCCCATGTTCGCGCCGGTGCCGCTCGCGTAGTACACGGCGCTCGCATCCGGCGACAGGTACGGCATCGAGTATTCGGCGCCGGCCGGCGCATTCGTCAGGCTCACGACCGACGTGAACACCGGGCCTGCGCTCGTGTACGACAGCGTGGCCTGCTTGACGTCGCCGTTCTGCTTGAACACGAGCGTCTTGCCGTCCGCGCTGAATTTCGGATCCTCGTTGCGCGTGGCGCCCGTGCTGTTGGTCAGGTTGACGGGCGGCGTGCCGGCGCCGAGCTGCAGCATGAACACGTTCCACGCGCCGTTGCTGATGCCCATGAATGCGAGCCACTTGCCATCGGGACTGAACACGCCGTTCATCGGATCGGTGATGCCCCACGTGCTCTTGCTCAGTTGCGTCAGCGTATGGGCCGAGAAGTCGTACAGGAACAGCTGGCTCGTGCCGTCGCCGTACTTGACGTAGCTGTGATAGACGAGCTTGCCGGTCAGTGCGGCGGGAAACGTCGTGTTCGGCTGGGCGGCGGGATTGCTGATGCAGGCGGCTTGTGCCGCGCCGCCGGACAGGCCGAGGGCGAGGCCGGCCATCAGGCCCGCCATGAGGGTCTTCGATTTCACGCTGATTGATTCCGGAAAAGGTAAGGAGGACGCCGCAGACAAGGTCCCGCACGGGGGCGCGGGAGCTACGGATCCGCCGCGAGGCAGCGTGTACTCCGTAGATCGGACATCGGGAACAAAGCTTGCTCTAGGATGCCCGCTCGTCAGACGAAAGAAAAGGATCAGAGGCCATGCAAAACATGCGGATCAGCGCGTCGTCGGGATTGCGCGCGACAGGTGCCGTGCTACTCTTTTTTCAGCGACGCCCCACGCGCCCGGAGGGCTGTCATGAAGCGATATGCGGCGCTGGCACAGACGATCGCCGAGGCCATCCGGCGCGGCGACCTGGCCCCCGGTGCGCGCATCCCCACCGTGCGAGCCGCGTGCCGCGCCTATGGCGTGAGCCCGTCCACCGTGTTTCGCGCGTACTACGCGCTCGAAAGCGAGGGCCTGATCGTCGCGCGTGCACGATCCGGTTATTTCGTTGCGAACCTCGAAGACAAGCACGTGCGGTTCGGCCATGAACCGCCCCGCAAGCCGGCCACCCCACCAGCGGGGAACGGCGATACGTTGTTCCGGCTGCTCGACTCGCTCAAATGCGAGGACATCGTTCCGCTCGGCTCGGCGTTCGCCAGCTATTCACTGTTCCCGATGAGCAGCCTGTGGCGCGCGATGGCGTCAGCGGCGCGCAACATGGATCGCACGGCCCTGCTGTCCGGCGCACCGCCCGGCCACGACGGGCTGCGCCGCCAGATCGCGCTGCGCTACCTGAATGCGGGTGCGGCGTTGCCGATGGACGAGATCGTCATCACGACCGGCGCGCTCGAAGCGCTGACGCTCAGCCTGCAGGCGCTGACGCGCCCGGGCGATATCGTCGCGATCGAGCGACCGGCGTTTCATGCAGTCCTGGAAGCCGTGCAGCGCCTGCACCTGAAGGCCGTCGAGATTCCGGTCGACCCGCGCACCGGCCTCGATCTCGACGCGCTCGAGAAAGCGCTCGACACGCATCCGGTGCGCGCCTGCTGGTTCATGACATCGTTCCACAACCCGACCGGCGCAACGCTGACCGACGCGCGCAAGCGCGCGCTGATCGACCTGCTCGCGGCTCGCAACGTGCCGCTGATCGAGGACGACGTGTATGGCGAACTGCATTTCGGGACGGTCCCCACGCGCCCCGCCAAACTGTATGACGATAGCGGGCTCGTCCTGCATTGCGGTTCGTTCTCGAAATGCCTCGCGCCCGGGTTCCGGATCGGCTGGGTCGCGGCCGGACGCTACGTGCGGCAAATTCGTCAGGCAAAAGGCGCGAGCGCGCCGGCGGCCGACGTGCCTGCGCAGATGGCGATTTCGAGCTACCTGCGCGACGGCGCGTACGACCGCTTCCTGCGCAAGCTGCGCCGCAATCTCGCTGCGCACCAGGCGCAGATGCTGGCGGCCGTGCGCGCGTATTTTCCCGCCGGCACCGAAGTGTTCACGCCGCTCGGCGGGTATTTCCTGTGGGTCGAACTGCCGCCGCGCGTGGATGCGATGCACCTGTTCGGCGATGCGATGGAGAGCGGCGTCAGCATCGCGCCGGGGCCGCTCTTTTCCGCAACCGGCGGATTCCGCCGCTATCTTCGGCTCAATTACGGCCGGCCGTGGACACCGGCGGTCGAGCATGCGATGCAGACCATCGGGACGCTCGCGGCTCGACAGCGGCAGGACAGATAGTGCCGATCCGACGAATCACGGCCGCCTGCTTGCGCCTTGCGTTTCACGCGTCGGCGACCAAGAATGAAGCGGTGGGCCACCACGGACGAACGTGTTCCGCGCACCCGACGTCATGGAGAACTTCATGAGCACCGCATGCGAACGACCGTCGACAACGCACGCTCCGCCGGATTCCGGCACGAGCCGATCGGCTGCCTTGCCGGAAAGGATCAAGACGACCGGCGAACGTTCGCCGCGTTGACGGCACCCGTCCGCTTCCTGCGATGCGAGTCCTGCCCAACCGCACCCTGCGCGCGCGCGATGATTGGCGCGCGATCCTGAACGCGCGAGCCGAAGCGCGGCGCACGGCCAGCTTCCGCTGCAAGGAATGCGGCTTCGTGGCCTTCCGTGCGCTCGAGCACTGTCCCGTCTGCGGCCGGTGGAACTGGCCGTTCGATCCGATTCGCGGCGCATCGAACGACACGCATGCGGCGCACTCCTTTCACACGTGGTCGTCGCGCATCGCGCGGGCGCTTCGCAACGCGGCATTCCGGCGGCCGCGCGCATCGAGCGCGCCGATCCTGAGCATCCTGACGCTCGTGCTGCTGGTCGGCGGCTACGTGACGGTCGACCGGACGTGCAAGGCCGATCCCGTTTGTCGCGGGTCGAATGGTTCGGGCGCGAGGGCGAGCAATGCCGGCCCGTACGCGTCGAACGATCCCGTGCTGCCGGTCCTGCCGGCGCCCGTCTATCCGTTTCATTCGACTGACGGAACGCAGGCGGTCGCCACCCAACAGGGCAACCCGGATGTCGTTGAATCCGCAGGACGGACGACGGTCGCGCAAGCCACGCCGGCCATGCGTGCACCCAGCCGCTCGCATACCACCACCGCGGTTCGCCTGGCGGACTGGAAAGCCAGTCGCAGTGCCGCGCATCGCAACCGCGCATTCCACCGTGTGAGCGTGCACACCGCGCATGCGCGACGCACCACCGCCAACGGTACGCAAATCGCGCAGCTCTATCGCGGCCATTGAACGTGGCCCGCTCCTCCGTGCACCTCCCTGGCAAAAACGGGCGGCCCGTTTCCGGCGCCGCCCGTTCTGTGTCCGACCGCGGACGCCGTCGGTCGAACACGCGATGCAGACCATCGATGCGCCGGCCTCGCGGCAACGGCACACGCATCCGCCCTGGCACGGACGATGCCACCCGAGCGCGTGCCCACCAGGCACGGCACGCGCCTTGCGTTCTGGCCGGTGCGCGACAAAGAATGAAATCGGAAGGCGGCGTGACGAAGTGATGAAGTGAACAGCGGGCGGTCGACACGGCCGCATGGCGGTTTCAGCGGAGGGATTCCATGAGCACCGAGAGCGCACTCCAGGCGACGATCCAGGCACTCGTTCAGGATGGCAAAGGCTTGCTGGCGGCCGACGAAAGCGGGCCGACCATCGCGAAGCGCTTCAAGACGATCGCGGTCGAATCGACCGAAGAGAACCGCCGCGCATGGCGCACCCTGTTGCTGTCGACGCCGGGCCTCGGTGAATTCGTCAGCGGCGTGATCCTGTATGAAGAGACGCTCGGGCAATGTGCGGACGATGGCACGCCGTTGCCCGAACTCGCCGCTCGCCAGCAGATCGTGCCCGGCATCAAGGTCGACGCGGGCAAGATTCCGCTCGCGCTCGCGCCCGGCGACGAAATCACGCAAGGGCTCGATGGGCTTGCGGCGCGCCTCGACGGCTACCAGCGGCAAGGCGCGCGGTTCGCGAAATGGCGTGCGGTGTACAACGTGTCTGCCACGCTGCCGGGCCATGCGGCGATCCAGGCAAACGCCGAAGCGCTGGCGCGCTATGCGGCGATCTGCCAGGAAGCCGGCGTCGTGCCGATCGTCGAGCCGGAAGTGCTGATGGACGGTGATCATTCGATCGGCCGCTGCGCGCAAGTGACCGACGCCGTGCTGCACGCCGTGTTCGACGCACTGCACCGGCACCGGGTCGTGCTGGCGCACATGTTGCTCAAGCCGAGCATGGTCGTCGCGGGCAGCACGCACACCGCCCAGCCGGCCGCCACCGAAGTCGCGGAGGCGACGGTGCGCCTGTTGCGCAGCGCCGTGCCGGCCGAAGTGCCCGGCATCTTCTTCCTGTCCGGCGGACAGACGCCCGAGGAAGCGACGGCGCATCTCGACGCGATGAATCGCGTTGCCGGGCGGCCGTGGCTGCTGAGCTTTTCATATGGACGCGCGCTGCAGGAGCCGCCGCTGGCCGCGTGGAAGGGACAGGCGGCCAACGTACGCGCCGCGCAGGATGCGCTGCTGCTGCGCGCACGCCTGAACGGTGCGGCCTGCCGCGGTCAGTACGACGCCGCGCTGGAGCGCACCCCGTGAACGGAGCCGGGCGAATGTCGCCCGGTCGATCGTTCACGCTTGCGCTTCTCGCCCGGCTCGATCGCGGGCACTGAGCGCGCGCTTCCCGAACGCACAAAGGGCCGGGGCGCTTGAGCGCCCCGGCCCCTTCGATTGCCGCGCGGTGGTCGGTCGCGTTACGCCGCCAGCAACCCGTGCGGATCGATGACGAATTTACGCGGCGCGCCGCCGTCGAACTTCTTGTAGCCTTCCGGCGCCTGGTCGAGCGAGATCACTTCGACGTTGACGATCTTCGCGATCGGCAGCCGGTCGAACAGGATCGCCTGCATCAGGTTGCGGTTGTACTTCAGCACCGGCGTCTGGCCCGTGAAGAACGAGTGCGACTTCGCCCAGCCGAGGCCGAAGCGGATGCTCAGGCTGCCGTGCTGCGCGGCCTTGTCCTTCGCGCCCGGATCGTCCGTCACGTACAGGCCCGGGATGCCGATCGCCCCGGCCGGACGCGTGATTTCCATCAGCGAGTTCAGCACCGTCGCGGGCGCCTCTTCCGCATGGCCCGACGAACCGTGGCCGTGCGCCTCGAAGCCGACGCAGTCGACCGCGCAGTCGATCTCGGGCACGCCGAGGATCTGCTCGATCTGCTCGCCGAGCGATGCGTCCTTCGACAGGTCGACCGTCTCGAAGCCCATCGCCTTCGCGTGCGCGAGGCGTTCCGCGTTCATGTCGCCGACGATCGTCACGGCCGCGCCGAGCAGGCGTGCCGATGCGGCCGCCGCCATCCCGACCGGGCCCGCGCCCGCGATGTAGACCGTCGAGCCCGGCTTCACGCCGGCGCTCACCGCACCGTGATAACCGGTCGGCAGAATGTCGGACAGGCAGGTCAGGTCGCGGATCTTCGACATCGCCTGATCGCGATCGGGGAATTTCAGCAGGTTGAAATCCGCGTACGGCACGAGCACGTATTCGGCCTGGCCGCCGATCCAGCCGCCCATGTCGACGTAGCCATACGCGCCGCCCGCACGCGACGGGTTCACGTTCAGGCACACGCCCGTATGCGTGTCCTTGCACATCGCACAGCGGCCGCACGCCACGTTGAACGGCACCGACACGAGATCGCCGAGCTTCAGCGTCTCGACGTCGCGACCGATCTCGACCACCTCGCCCGTGATCTCGTGACCGAGCACGAGGCCGACCGGCGCGGTCGTGCGGCCGCGCACCATGTGCTGGTCGGAACCGCAGATGTTCGTGCTGACGACTTTCAGGATCACGCCGTGGCCGATCGCGCGGCCGGTCGGATCGACCATCTTCGGATAATCGATTTTCTGGACTTCGACCTGACCCGGCCCAAGATAGACGACACCTCGATTGCTGCTCATCGTATTGTCTCCATGTCTCGTTGGATGGCGCCGCGGCGCGCCGGCTCATGCGGCACACGCGCAACGTGCTGTTCGAGAGTAGTCCCGGAGGCAGGGGCGCCGACGTCTCAAACGCGACACGCGTTTGAACAGCGCCGACATCGATGGCGGAAATGCGAAAGTCGGACGGGAAACGACGGGAAGGTTGCGTGCGCGGCGTGACGCGCCGGGAGCGGGCCGGTCGTAGCGACCGGCCTCCCCGCTCCCGGGCAGGCGTTACCCGCCCTGATTGTCGCGGATGATCGCGGCGGCGGCGCTTTCCGCGTCGCTCGCGACGCCGTCGTGCACGCGCGTGCTGACGGCCGGTGTGGGCGGCTCGCTGTCGAGCGCGTGGCCGTTGCGGTCGTGCGTGTCGACCGTCGCGCGCATCGACAGCCCGACGCGCAGCGGATGCGCGGCAAGATCGCGCGCATCGAGCGCGATCACGACCGGCACGCGCTGCACGACCTTGATCCAGTTGCCGGCCGCGTTCTGCGACGGCAGCATCGAGAACGCACTGCCGGTGCCCGCCGAGAAGCCCTGCACGCGGCCACGATAGGTCACGCGCGAGCCGTACAGATCCGACACGACCTCGACCGGCTGCCCGACGCGCATGTGGCGAATCTGCCCTTCCTTGAAATTCGCCTCGATCCACAGCTGGTTGAGCTGCACGATCGACATCAGCGGCACGCCGGGCCCGACCTGCTGGCCGACCTGCACTGAACGCTGCCCGATCGTGCCGTCGACAGGCGCGACGATCGTCGTGCGTTTCAGGTTCCGGTACGCGAGCTTGAACTGCGCGGCCGCCTGCACGACGCCCGGGCTTTCATCGACAGGCAGTTTGGTGCCGAGCGCGCGTGCCGCATCGAGCTGCGCCTGCGCGGCTGCGAGATTCGCCTGCGCGCCGGCGACCGCCGCGCGTGCACGCGCGAGCTCCTCGGGTGCGACGATCTCGACCGACGCGCCC
>NZ_JAAGPG010000141.1:0-18075 GCF_017104665.1 Burkholderia sp. Se-20378
TCGTGCTGGTGCATCGGGCGCAGGCGTGCGCGCCGGCACCGGCTTGCCCGGCACCAGCACGTCGGTCAGTGTCGGGATCGAGGATGAATCGGCTTCTGTCACGGGAACACTCCGTTGACGGTGGCGGCTAGCTGCCCTGCTTGTAGTTGTTCAGCGCGTAGCCGCGGTCGCGGTAGAACCGGTAGCGGTCGCGGCCCGCGGCCAGCTCGTCCGGCGCATTGCCGACCACTTCGAGCAGGCGCTCGAAGCGGGCGAACTGCGCGGGCACGGCCGCGCCGAGGTTCAGCAGCACGTGATGATGCGGTACGCGGTCGAGATCCGCGGCCAGCACGATCGGCGTGCCGGCTGCGTGCTCGCTGTCGACACCGCAATGCGGGATGAAATCGAGCGGCGAGAACGTCCAGAGCCGCTCGTCGAGCGCGCGCAGGCGCGCGGGCTCGGCGAGCACGACGACCGGCTGCTCGGCCAGGTAGGCCTTGCGCAGCAGCCGGCACGCGTACGCGAGCGAATCGCCGACGTTCGAGTGGAAATCGATCCGCGTCATTGCCCGCGTACCCGCAGCGTCGTCAACACCGCCATCACTGGCCGGCGCGGTCGATCAGGAACTGCGCGAGCAGCGGCACCGGACGGCCCGTCGCGCCCTTCGCTGCGCCACCCTTCCACGCGGTGCCCGCGATGTCGAGGTGGGCCCACGGATAGCTCTCGGTGAAGCGCGACAGGAAGCACGCGGCCGTCACGGCGCCGGCCGGACGCCCGCCGATGTTCGCGAGATCCGCGAAATTCGACTTCAGCTGATCCTGGTACTCGTCGTCGAGCGGCATGCGCCATGCCGGGTCGTTCGCTTCGCGCGACGCGTCGAGCAGTTCGCCCGCGAGCGCGTCGTCCGTCGAGAACAGGCCGCTGTTGTGGCCGCCCAGCGCGATCACGCACGCGCCCGTCAGCGTGGCGACGTCGATCACGGCGGCCGGCTTGAAGCGTTCGGCATACGTGAGCGCGTCGCACAGGATCAGACGGCCTTCGGCGTCGGTGTTCAGCACCTCGATCGTCAGGCCCTTCATGCTGGTGACGATGTCGCCCGGCTTCGTCGCGTTGCCGCCCGGCATGTTCTCGCAGGTCGGTACGATCGCGACGACGTTGATCTTCAGGCCCATCTCGACGACCGCACGCATCGTGCCGAGCACCGAACCGGCGCCGCACATGTCGTACTTCATCTCGTCCATGCCCTCGCCCGGCTTCAGCGAGATGCCGCCCGTGTCGAACGTGATGCCCTTACCGACCAGCACGACCGGTGCGGCCTTCGCGGCGGCGCCCTGGTAGTGCAGCACGATGAACTGCGGCGGCTCGACCGACGCGCGCGCGACCGACAGGAACGAGCCCATCTTCAGCGCCTGGATCTGCTTGAGGCCGAGCACTTCCGCCTTCAGGCCCCAATCCTTCGCGATCTTCTTCGCGGTATTGCCGAGGTAGGTCGGCGTGCAGACGTTGCCCGGCAGGTTGCCGAGGTCGCGGGTGAGATCCATCCCGTTCGCGAGCGCGACGGCCTGCTTGACCGCGACCTTCGCGGCCTTTTCGTCGGACGGATCGACGCTGAACACGACGCGCTTGAGCGTGTGCGACGCCGGTTCCGGCTTGCTCTTCATCTGCGTGAAGCGGTAGGTCTCGTTGCGCAGCGCGAGAATCGCGGCGCGCACGCCCCAGTCGGAGCTGCGCTCGTCGACCGGCAGTTGCGCGAGCGTGAACGTGACCTGGACGACCTTGGTCGCCAGCAGCGCGCGCCATGCGGCCGTCACGGCATCGTTATAGGCTTTCTGATTGAAAGCATCCTGCTTGCCGAGGCCGACGAGCAGCACGCGCGACGCGCCGATGCCCGACACTTCGTGCAGGAACAGCGTCTTGCCGCGCTTGCCGTCCATGTCGCCGGCCTTGATCACGCGCGAAATCAGCCCCTTGGTGGCCGTGTCGATGTCGAGCGCCGCGCCCGACAGGGTCTGCGCCTCGAAGATGCCGAGCACGATGCAGTCGGACTTCCCGGTCAGGAACCCCTTCGCCTCGCCTTTGCTCCAATCACAGCCTTTTATGCTAAAGTCCATCGCGCTTGTCCTCGGATAAAATCTGGGCTAAGGATGAAAGCCGCAATTATCCGCTATTTTTCCCGTGGCGGCGCGAGCGCTCCACCACGCGTGCGCAGCGTCCCGCCCTCTTCTCATCAAGAATGATCTTCGAACGCTCCCTCCAGCGCGAGCTTGCGTATACGGCTGGCGCCGTGTTCATGGTGCTGCTCACGATCATGCTCACGACGATGATGATCCGCATCGTCGGCTACGCCGCGTCCGGTGAAATCGATCCGCGGGACGTCCTCGTGCTGATCGGCCTCACCGTGATCGGCTACCTCGCCGTGATGCTCGTCGTCACGCTGTTCGTATCGATCCTGTTCGTGCTGACCCGGTGGTACCGGGACTCCGAAATGGTCGTGTGGCTCGCGTCGGGCGTGAGCCTCACGCGCCTCATCAAGCCGATCGGCGTGTTTGCCACGCCGATCATCCTGCTGATCGCCTTCTTCGCATTCGTCGGCTGGCCGTGGTCGAACCAGCAAAGCAAGATGATCAAGGCACGGTTCCAGCAGCGCGACGAGATCTCGCTGCTCGCGCCGGGCCAGTTCCGCGAATCGGCCTCGAACCACCGCGTGTTCTTCATCGAGAAGATGACGCCCGACCAGAGCAAGGTGCAGAACGTATTCGTGACCTCGACCGAGAACGGCAAGGTCAACGTGGTCGTGTCGCAGACGGGCCATACGGAAACGCGCGACGGCAGCCGCTTCGTCGTCCTGGAGGACGGCCGCCGCTACGACGGCACGCCCGGCCAGCCGAACTTCAAGATCATGGAGTTCGAGCGCTACGGCGTGAAGATCACGAGCACCCCGGTCACCAACGTGCAGACCACCAACAGCACGCCGACGCCGGACCTGCTGCGCAACCCGACGAACGACAACCTCGCGGAATTCGCGTGGCGCGCGGGGCTGCCGCTGATCGCGATCAACCTGATGGTGCTCGGCATTCCGCTGTCGTACCAGAACCCGCGCCGCAGCCGCACGATCAACCTCGTGATGGCCGTGCTGATCTATCTCACGTACTCGAACCTGCTGAACGTGGTGCAGTCGCAGATCGAGCAGGGCAAGATGTCGTTCGGCGTCGGCCTCGTCGGCCTGCATCTGGTCGTCGCGGTGATCGTCGCGTTCATCTTCTGGTTGCGCGTGCGCAATCGTCCGCTGTTTACACGCGCGCTGTTCGGCCGCTCGGGAGCATGATCGATGCGGCTCTATGAAAAGTACTTCGCGCGACAGATCTACGTCACGTTCGTCTTCATCCTGTTCGCGTTCTCGGGCCTGTTCTTCTTCTTCGACCTGATCAGCGAACTGAACTCGGTCGGGCACGGCAACTACAAGTTCGGCTACGCAGTGCTGCGCGTCGCGCTGCAGACCCCGTCGCGCTTCTACGAAATCATCCCGGTCGCCGCGCTGATCAGCGCAATCTACGTGTTCGCGCAGATGGCCGCGAACTCGGAATTCACGATCTTCCGCGTGTCGGGTCTCGCGACCAACCAGGCGCTGCGCTCGCTCCTGAAGATCGGCGTGCCGCTCGTGATCGTCACCTACCTGATCGGCGAATTCGTCGGCCCGTACGCCGACCAGCTGTCCGAACGCGTGCGGCTGCAGGCGCTCGGCGCGTCGGTGTCGTCGAACTTCCAGTCGGGCGTGTGGGTGAAGGACACGCTCGCGGCCCGTGAAAACGGCGAGCAGGTCACGCGCTTCGTCAACGTCGGCAGCCTGTCGCCCGACTCGACGATCAGCAACGTGCGCATCTACGAATTCGATTCGAAATTCCAGCTGCGCAACGTGCGGATCGCGCAGACGGGCCGCTACGAGCCGCCCGGCCACTGGCTGCTGAAGGGCGTCGATGAAACCAAACTGACGCCGATCAAGCCGATCAGCGGCCAGCCGGCCGACGCGCTGAACCCCGTGTACCGGTCGCAGCAGGTATCGCTGCCCGAATACCGGCTGCGCTCGGACCTGACGCCGCAGATCCTGTCGGTGCTGCTCGTGTCGCCGGAGCGCATGTCGATCATCAACCTGTTCCGCTACATCCAGCACTTGCGCGAGAACCAGCAGGACACGCAGCGCTACGATATCGCGCTGTGGCGCAAGCTGCTGTATCCGTTCGCGGTGTTCGTGATGCTCGTGCTGTCGCTGCCGTTCGCGTACCTGCACACGCGTGCGGGCGTGGTCGGCGTGAAGGTGTTCGGCGGCATCATGCTCGGCATGAGCTTCCAGCTCCTCAATACGCTGTTCTCGCACATCGGCACGCTGAACACGTGGCCCGCGCCGCTCACCGCGGCGACGCCGGGCCTGATCTATCTCGCGCTCGGCCTGTTCGCGCTCAAGTGGGTCGACCGGCACTGAGCGCCGCGTCACGACGGAGGCTTCGACATGAGTTCGCACGGCATCGTCCTGTTCGGCCACGGCGCTCGCGACCCGCGCTGGGCCGAGCCGTTCGAGCGGCTCGCCGCGCGGCTGCGCGGCGCCCCCTCCCCCGCTGCACACGTGTCGCTCGCGTTCCTCGAACTGATGACGCCGTCGCTCGGTGACGCGATCGCCACGCAGGTCGCGGCCGGCTGCTCGCACATCACCGTGGTGCCGGTGTTCTTCGGCCAGGGCGGCCATGTCCGCCGCGACCTGCCGCAGCTCGTCGACGCATGCCGCGCCGCGTATCCCGGTGTCGAGATCCGCTGTGCGACGGCCGTTGGCGAAAACGACGGCGTGCTCGACGCGATCGCGCGCTACTGCATCGACCAGATCGGCGACGGCGCGTAACTCGCGCAATCACGGCCCACAAAGAAAAAGCGCTGGCTTCCGCCAGCGCTTTTTTCGTTTGGGACTCCAGCCGGATTCCGCTCAGGCCGCATTTCGCAGCGCATCCCCTGCTTTCGCCTGCCCGGCGCGCTCGGCGAACGCATCGCCGATCATCAGCAGGCTCGGTTCCGCAGGATCGAGCCACGCCTGCGCGTCACCCGCCGCCATCTGCGCGAGCGTCAGCGTCAGCGTGCGTTCGCGCGCGGTGCTGCACGCCTCGACGATCGCCACGGGCGTCGCCGGCGCGCGGCCTGCGTCGATCAGCTCCTGCGCGATGCCCGGTGCGCTGTCGCGGCCCATGTAATAGACCATCGAATCGGCGCGCGCGGCTTCTCGAATCTCGTCGCTGCCCGGCGCACGGCTGTGCGTCGCGAACGCGACGCTGCGCGACACGCCGCGCAACGTCAGCGAACGCTTCAGCGTCGCCGCCCCGGCCAGCGCCGCGGTGATGCCCGGCACGACCTCGTAGTCGATGCCGGCCGCTTCCAGCGCGCGCATCTCCTCTTCGGCACGACCGAACAGCATCGGGTCGCCGCCCTTCAGCCGCACGACGCACGCATGCTCGCGTGCCGCATCGACGATCTGCTTGTTGATGAAGTGTTGCGCGGTCGAGCGCTGCCCGCAGCGCTTGCCGACCGCGATCCGGCGCGCATTCGGCGCGTAGTCGAGCATCGCGGGCTCGACGAGCGCGTCGTGCAGCACGACGTCCGCCTGCTCGAGCAGCCGCGCGCCGCGCACCGTGATGAGGTCGGCCGCGCCCGGCCCTGCTCCGATCAGATACACCTTGCCCATGTTTGTCGCTTCGCCTTCCAGCGGGCGTCGGCTCCGGTCCGCGCCGCCGCAAAGCGGCGCGGCTTCCCGGTTACGCCGAGAACGCCCGGATCATCCCTGCGGCGACCGTGTGGTGCGTCGCCTCGTCGATCAGCACGAACGCACCGGTACCCGGATGCGCGTCGTACGTGTCGCAGACGATCGGCTTCTGCAGCGTCAGCGCGACGCGGCCGATGTCGTTCATCTTCAGATCGTGACGGTCGGTCGCGTGCGACAGCGTGTGCACGTCGAGCACCTGCTTGACGCCACCGATCTTCGCGAACACCGTGCTGGTGGTCTGCTTCAGCAGGTACTTGCGCTGCGGCGACAGCGGCGTCTCGTCGAACCAGCACAGATCGGCTTCGAGCTTCTTCGCCGGCTCGACCGGCTCGCCGGACGTGACGAACATGTCGCCGCGCGACACGTCGACGTCTTCCGCGAGGCGGATCGTCACGGCCTGGCCCGCGAACGCGTGCGGGACGGACGCAGTGCCGCCCGGCACCGGCGCGACGATCTCGGCGATCGTCGCCGTGCGGTTCGACGGCAGCACGACGATCTCGTCGCCGACCTTCACTTCACCCGACTCGATACGGCCCATGTAGCCGCGGAAATCGTCGGCCGAGCTGCCGTCCTGGCGCGCGACCCACTGCACCGGGAAGCGCAGCGCGTCATGCGCCTGCGTCTCGACCGGCAGCGATTCGAGCACGTCGAGCAGCGGCTCGCCCGCGTACCACGGCATGCGCTCGCTCGCACCGACGATGTTGTCGCCCTTCAGCGCCGACACCGGCACGAAGCGCACGTCGGTGAGGCCGAGCTGCTTCGCGAGCGTGACGTACGCATCGCGGATCTCGTTGAAGCGCGCTTCGCTGTAGTCGACGAGGTCCATCTTGTTGATCGCGACGATCACGTGCTGCAGCGCGAGCAGCTTGACGATCGCGCTGTGGCGCTTGGTCTGCGGCAGCAGGTCGGCCACGCCGTTCTCGACCGTCACGCGCGTCGCGTCGATCAGGATGATCGCCGCGTGCGCTGTCGATGCGCCCGTCACCATATTGCGCGTGTACTGCTCGTGGCCCGGCGTATCGGCGATGATGAACTTGCGCTTCGCGGTCGCGAAGTAGCGGTACGCGACGTCGATCGTGATGCCCTGTTCGCGCTCGGCTTCGAGGCCGTCGGTCAGCAGCGCGAGGTCGAGCTCGTCGCCGACCGTGCGCTTGTTCTTCGCACGCGACAGCGCGGACAGCTGGTCGGACAGCACGGCCTTGCTGTCGTACAGCAGGCGGCCGATCAGCGTGCTCTTGCCGTCGTCGACGCTGCCTGCGGTAATGAAGCGCAGCACGCCGAGGTCTTCGGTGTTCTCGATGATGCTCATGATGTGAATGTCCTCGTGTGCTTCAGAAATAACCTTGCTTCTTGCGCTGTTCCATCGCGGCTTCGGAGGCCTGGTCGTCCATCCGGGTCGCGCCGCGCTCGGTGATCTCGGTCACCGCCGTCTCGGCGATGATCTTCTCGACGTCGTCCGCGTCGCTCTCGACCGGGCACGTGCAGGAAATGTCGCCGACCGTGCGGAAGCGCACCTGCGCGAGCTCGCTCGTCTCGCCGTCACGCATCGGCGTGAGCGGCGTGACGGGCACGAGCAGCCCGTTGCGGCGCACGATCTCGCGCTCGTGCGCGTAGTAGATCGACGGCAGTTCGAGGTTCTCGCGCGCGATGTACTGCCACACGTCGAGCTCGGTCCAGTTCGAGATCGGGAACACGCGCAGGTGCTCGCCCTTGTGCAGGCGGGCGTTGTACAGGCTCCACAGTTCCGGGCGCTGCGCCTTCGGATCCCACTGGCCGAATTCGTCGCGGAACGAGAAGATCCGTTCCTTCGCCCGTGCCTTCTCTTCGTCGCGGCGCGCGCCGCCGATCAGCGCCGTGTAGCCATGCTGCTCGATCGTCTCGAGCAGCGTGACGGCCTGCGCGGCATTGCGCGAATCGGTTTCGCGGCGCAGCACGACCGTGCCGCGCTTGATCGAATCCTCGACGTGGCCGACGACCAGCTCGGCGCCGAGCTCTTGCGCGCGGCGATCGCGGAAATCGATCACTTCTTCGTAGTTGTGGCCCGTATCGATGTGCACGAGCGGGAACGGCAGCGTCGTCTTGCGGTTCGCGCCGAGGCCGAATGCTTTCAGTGCCAGATGCAGCACGACGACCGAATCCTTGCCGCCCGAGAACAACAGCGCCGGCTTGCTGCATTCGGCGACCAGTTCGCGCAGGATGTGGATCGACTCGGCTTCGAGCCAGTCGAGGTGGCCCATGCGGCTGTCGGCACCGGCGGGCGGGGCAAAGGCGGATTGCTCGAGCGTCGTGCTCATGATTTCAGTCCTTCTCTTCTGGGTTCGTGCCGCCCGCTGTCGCCGGCGGCGCAATATTCAGTTTCTTGTCAGGCTTTCAGTGTGCGGCGCCGGCTTCGGCTTCCGCGGGAATCGGCGTGATCGTCGTGATGTGCAGCCCGCATTCCTTCGTATCGCGCGACTCCCACCACCAGCGGCCCGCGCGGCTGTCCTCGCCGGGGCGGATCGCCCGCGTACACGGCTCGCAGCCGATGCTCGGGTAGCCGCGCGCATGCAGCGGATTCACCGGCACGTCAAACGCATTAAGGTACGCCCACACGTCGCTTTCCGTCCAGTCGGCGAGCGGATTGTACTTCGCGATCCCGCGCGCTTCGTCCTGTTCTTCCTCGTGCAGCTCGGCACGCGTGACCGACTGCTCGCGGCGCTGGCCCGTGACCCATGCGCCGACGTCCGCGAGCGCGCGATTCAGCGGCTCGACCTTGCGGATGTGGCAGCACGACTTGCGCAGCTCGACGCTCTCGTAGAACGCGTTCAGGCCGTGCTCGGCGACGTACTGGTCGACCGCGTCCTGCAGCGGATGGAACTGCTCGATCTCGTAGCCGTAGCGCTCGCGCACGCGGTCGATCATGCCGAGCGTTTCCGCGTGCAGGCGGCCCGTGTTCAGCGAGAAGATGCCGATTCGCGCGCCCTTCGACAGGATCGCATGCGTCAGCAGCATGTCTTCCGCCGCGAGGCTGCTCGCGAACTTCACCTTCTCGTGACGGACACCGATCTGCGCGAGCAGCGCGTCGAGCCGCTCGACCTTCGCGGCGAGCTCCGGCGTCAGCGCGGTGGCGGTCGCGGTGCTCATGCGCTCACCTTCGCTTCGGGCGTCGCTGCGTCTGCCGACGCGGCGCGGCGGCGGAACAGCGGTTCGGGCTGGTCGAACGCGCCCTGGTAACGCTGCGTGAATTCCGTGAACGCATTCAGCGCGTCGTGAATGTCCTTGTCGGCGCGCACCGCGTATGCGTCGAAGCCGCAACGCGACATGTACAGCAACTGGTCGCGCAGCACGTCGCCGATCGCACGCAGTTCGCCCGTCCAGCCGTGGCGCTCGCGCAGCAGGCGCCCGATGCTGTAGCCGCGGCCGTCCGCGAAGCGCGGGAACTCGACGGCGACCAGCGAAATCGCGCCGAAATCGGCCACGAGATCGGCCGGCTCGCTGTCCGGTGCGAGCCACACGCCGAGCTCGTCCTTCGTCTTCGCGGCGACGAGCGCCGCGCGCTCGGCCTGCCACAACGCGAACGGCACCAGCACCTTGCCGGCCGGCAACGCGTCGACCGCGGGCAGTGCACCGTCTTCTGCCGCGCGCACGACCTGCCATGCATCGTCGATCACTGCGCGGTTCTTGATAATCGAAGCCATCTGCTAATTCCTTCTACCCGGTTGGTTACGCGTTCACTGCCTGGCGCGCCGCATACACGCGCTCCTTGAACGGCGCGATGCCGATGCGATCGTACGTTTCGACGAAGCGCTCGCCGTCGACGCGCGATTCGACGAACGTGTCGATCAGCTTCGCGATCACGTCGGGCACTTCTTCCGCCGAGAACGACGGTCCGATCACGCGGCCCAGGCGCGCACCGTTCTGGCCCGTGCCCTGCTCGCCGCCGAGCGACACCTGGTACCACTCGGCGCCGTCCTTGTCGACGCCGAGGATGCCGATGTTGCCGACGTGGTGGTGACCGCACGAGTTCATGCAACCGGAAATGTTCAGCGACAGGTCGCCGAGGTCGTACACATAGTCGAGGTCGTCGAAACGCTGCTGGATCGCCAGCGCGATCGGGATCGACTTCGCGTTCGCGAGCGAGCAGAAGTCGCCGCCCGGGCACGCGATGATGTCGGTCAGCAGGCCGATGTTCGGCGTCGCGAAGCCGGCTGCCTTCGCCTTTTCCCACACCGCGAACAGGTCGCGCTTCTTCACGTTCGCGAGAATCAGGTTCTGCTCGTGCGACACGCGCAGCTCGCCGAACGAATATGCGTCGGCCCAGTCGGCCACCAGATCCATCTGCTGGTCGGTCGCATCGCCCGGCGCGACCCGGTGATCCTTCAGCGACAGCGTGACGGCTGCATAGCCGGCCACCTTGTGCGGCGCAACGTTACGCTCGACCCAGCGCGCGAACGCCTTGTTCTCGAGCAGGTGCTGTTCGAACGATGCATCGGTGTCGGCCAGCTTCTCGTAGACGGGCGGCTGGAAGTACTGCGACACGCGATCGACTTCCGCCTGCGTGAGCGTCGACGGGCCGTCCTTCAGGTGCTGCCACTCTTCCTCGACCTGCTGCGCGAACTTCGCGGGCGACAGCGCCTTCACGAGGATCTTGATACGCGCCTTGTACAGGTTGTCGCGGCGGCCGTAACGGTTGTATACGCGCAGCACGGCTTCGCAGTAGGTGAGCAGGTGCTGCCACGGCAGGTCTTCCTTGATCACCGCGCCGATGATCGGCGTACGGCCGAGGCCGCCGCCCGCGAGGATGCTCGCGACCACTTCGCCCTGCGCGTTCTTCTTCAGGTACACGCCGAGATCGTGGATCTGCACGGCCGCGCGGTCGTCCTTCGAGCCCGACACCGCGATCTTGAACTTGCGCGGCAGCCATGCGAATTCGGGATGGAACGTCGACCACTGACGCAGGATTTCCGACCACGGACGCGGATCGATCTCTTCGTCCTGGGCAACACCGGCGAACTGGTCGGCCGTGATGTTGCGGATGCAGTTGCCCGACGTCTGGATGCCGTGCATCTGCACCGACGCGAGCTTCGCGAGGATCTCGGGCGTGTCTTCCAGCTCGATCCAGTTGAACTGGATGTTCGAGCGGGTCGAGAAGTGGCCGTAGCCGCGGTCGTGTTCGCGGGCGATGCGCGCCAGCATCCGGAGCTGGTCGCTGCGCAAGTTGCCGTACGGAATCGCGATGCGGTGCATGTACGCGTGGCGCTGCATGTACAGGCCGTTCTGCAGGCGCAGCGGACGAAACTCTTCTTCGCTCAACTCGCCCGACAGCCGGCGGCGCACCTGATCGCGGTACTGCGCGACACGCTCGTCGACGATCGTCTGGTCGTATTGGTCGTACTGATACATTCGGGGACCCCAGGGTTTTCGTGGTGACCGCGCGACGTCCTAGCCACGTCGCGCCCGAATCTCCGTTCCGCCGTCACCGCCCCCATCCGCTGCCGGGTGGATTGCTAATGACGAAAACAGATATCCATATTTGAAAAACTCCGGTGAATCGTAATAAACTCGCCTTATATTTCAAACGACTAAAAAATTCTGTTGATATGCGGAAGGGTTATAAATGAACCTGCACCAATTTCGCTTCGTGCGCGAGGCCGTCCGGCAGAATTTCAATCTCACCGAGGCCGCCAAGGCGCTCTACACGTCGCAACCGGGGGTATCGAAGGCGATCATCGAGCTCGAGGACGAGCTGGGCGTGGAGATCTTCACGCGGCACGGCAAGCGCGTGCGCTCGCTCACCGAGCCGGGCAGGATCATCCTCGCGTCGGTCGAGCGGATTCTCCAGGAGGTTGAAAGCCTTAAAAGGGTCGGGAAAGATTATGCGGCGCAGGATCAGGGCAACCTGACCATCGCCGCGACCCACACGCAGGCCCGCTACTCGCTGCCGGCCGCGATCGCCGAGTTCAAGAAGCGCTTCCCGAAGGTCCACCTGTCGATCCTGCAGGGCAGCCCGACGCAGGTAGCCGAGATGGTGATCCACGACCAGGCCGATCTCGCGATCGCGACCGAGGCGATCTCCGACTACAAGGAACTCGTGTCGCTGCCCTGCTTCCAGTGGCACCACGCGGCCGTCGTGCCGGCCGACCATCCGCTGCTCGAGCGCAAGCCGGTCACGCTCGACGATCTCGCGCAGTACCCGCTGATTACGTACGACGACGCATTCGCGGGCCGCAAGAAGATCAACCATGCGTTCGCGCTGCGCGGGCTGTCGCCGGACATCGTGCTCGAGGCGATCGACGCCGACGTGATCAAGACCTACGTCGAACTCGGCCTCGGCGTCGGGATCATGGCCGACATCGCGTTCAATCCCGAGCGCGACCGCGGCCTGCGGCTGATCCCGGTCGGCCACCTGTTCGGCAGCAACGTGACGCGCGTCGCACTCAAGCAGGGCGCCTACCTGCGCAGCTATGTGTATACGCTCGTCGAGCTGCTGTCGCCGACGCTGAACCGCAAGCTGATCGAGCAGGCGCTCAAGGGCGAATCCGAATCGTACGAACTCTGAGCGGCGTGTATAAACACGGGGGCGCACATCGCGCCCCTTTTTGCTGTCCGACGGAGAATTCCGCATGACGCTTCCCGCCCTGTTGCGCCGCGCCACTGCCGGCGCCCTCGTACTGACCTGCGCCACCGCGCATGCCGACCTGAAGGTCGGCGTCGACCTGTCGTCGACCGGCCCGGCCGCCGCGATCGGCATCACGAGCAAGAACGCGATCCTGATGTGGCCGAAGACGATCGCCGGCCAGCCGGTCCAGGTGACGGTGCTCGACGATGCATCCGACCCGGGCACCGCGGTGCGCAACATCCGCAAGCTGGTCGACGAGGATCATGTCGACGTCGTGGTCGGGCCGAACATCACGCCGGCCGCGCTCGCGGCGCTCGATGCAGTGGCCGCCGGGCAGACACCGATGATCACGCTGGTCGGTTCCGGCGCGATCGTCGAGCCGCAGGAAGGCGCGCGGACCTGGGCGTTCAAGATGGCGCAGAGCGACAGCGCGATGGCCGACGTGATGACGCGCTATATGGCAAACCACGGCGTGAAGACGGTCGGCTTCATCGGCTTCGCGGACAGCTACGGCGACAGCTGGCTGAACGAGTTCACGCGCTTCGCGGACCTGCGCAAGATCCGCGTGGTCGCGACCGAGCGCTTCAACCGCACCGACGCGAGCGTCACCGGTCAGGCGCTGAAGCTGATCGCGGCGAAGCCCGACGCGATCCTGATCGCGGGCTCCGGCACGCCGGCCGTGCTGCCGCAACGCACGCTGATCGAACGCGGCTACAAGGGCCCGATCTACCAGACGCACGGAATCGCGACGCCGGAATTCATCAAGCTGGGGGGCAAGGACGTCGACGGGACGCTGTTCCCGACCCAGCCGGTAGTCGTCGCGCGCACGCTGCCGGCCGATCACCCGGCCCGCAAGGCCGCGCTCGCGTTCGTCGACGCGTACGAAGCGAAGTACGGCGCCGGCACGGTCACGCAGTTCGCGGGCGACGCGGCCGGTGTCTACCCGCGCCTCGCCGACGCGGTCGGCCGCGCGCTGAAGGCCGCGCAGCCCGGCACGCCCGCGTTCCGCGCGGCACTGCGGCGCGAGCTGGAACGCGCGCACGAGCTCGTCGTGCCGAACGGCGTCGTGAACACCAGCGACAAGGATCACGTGGGACTCGACCAGCGCGCGAGCGTGATGGGGATCGTCAAACAGGGCCGGTTCGTCTACCTGAGCCAATAGCGTGCGCGGCGCGCAACCGGGCAGCTTGCCCGGCGTCTGAATTTCGGACATAATCCGCGTTTCGCCGCGCACAATCGCATGCGCGGCCAGGATCAAGCCCAGGTGGTGAAATTGGTAGACGCAGGGGACTCAAAATCCCCCGCCGCAAGGCGTGCCGGTTCGATTCCGGCCCTGGGCACCAGCATTCTCGCAGCGTGACGCGCTGCGCCTCCCGAAACCCGCGCAAGCTCGCCGCTTCGCGGGTTTTTTGTTTTTGCCGTGCGCGCCGCAACGCGTGCCCCCGCACAACAGTCCAAGCGTCATGAGGATGCGCGACACGGAGGCACGCCATGTCCATGCGCACGATTTCATCCCCGTTCTGCCGCCGCGTGCTCGCCGTGGCACTGTCGCTCATGCTGGCCGGATGCGACGTCCTGACCGCACCGCCGGTACCGGACTGGCCGGGCCCGCACGCGCCCTACCCGTTCCCGGACAACATTCCGCATCGCACCGAGTGAACGCGCGGGAAGGCCGCCGTCGGCACGTCGACTCAAGCCCAGGCTCAGGCCATCAACGCCCGCACGAAGTCGAGAAACACGCGCACCTTCGCGGAAACGAGATTGGACGCGTGGTGATACGCATAGAGCGGAAACGTCTCGTCCGCCCACTCCGGCAGCAGCAGCATCAGCCGCCCGTCGGCAAGGATGTCCCGCGCATAGAGTTCCAGCAACTGCGCGATCCCCGCGCCGCCCAGGCACGCGCCGAGCAGCATGCCCGTGTCGTTGACCATCAGTTGGCCGGCCGCATCGAACGGCACCACCTCCTTGCCGCGATGGAATTCCCATTCGAACGGCCGCCCCGTCACCGGATCGCGGATCAGCACGCAGCGATGCCCGCTCGCGAGATCCCGCGGGTGCCGCGGTTCGCCGTGACGCGCGACATAGGCCGCCGACGCGCAGGTGAGCACGCGCGTTTCCAGCAGCAGCCGCGCACGGTATGACGACGGTTCCGGGATGCCGAACCGCACCGCCACATCGAACCCGTCGGCGACGAGATCGCCCATCCGGTCGCGCACGCTGATCTCGACGGACAGGTCGGGAAAGCGGTCGAGAAACTCCGCCATCTTCGGCGCCAGCACGTAGTGGCCGAAAGTCGCGTCGACGTTGACGCGCAGCCTCCCCCTGACACGCGCCTTCGACTGCCCGGCGTCGATCGCCGCATCTTCGATGCCGGCCAGCAGCGGCGCGACCGCTTCATAGAAACGCCGCCCTTCGTCGGTCAGCGTGATCGCGCGCGCCGTGCGGTTGAAGATCCGGATGCCGACGCGCTCTTCCAGCCGGGCGACGGCACGGCTCACCGCCGGCTGCGTCAACCCCATCGCCTCGCCGGCGCGCGCGAAGGTGCCGGCCTCGATCACCGCCGAGAGCACGCCGATGCCGCTCAAAAGCCTGCTGTCGAATGCCATTAGACATACTTTCAGTCATTCTTGATCTGATCATTATTCATTATTTTTATTAACCGAGGAAGCCTACATTAGTCCTGTCGCCGGATCGCACGGCACTCACGAATCAAGGAGCAGGACATGAGCACATCGGAACAGGTCGCCCTCGTTACGGGCTCGTCGCGCGGCATCGGCGCGGAAATCGCCCGCCGTCTCGCCCGCGACGGTTTCAGGGTCGTCGTGAACTATGCCGGCGGCGCCGGCCCGGCCCGGGAAGTGGTCGACGCGATCGTCGCCGACGGCGGCACGGCCGTCGCGGTGCAGGCGGACGTCGCCGATCCGGCGGCGGTGGCCGCGCTGTTCGACGCGGCCGAGCAGGCATTCGGCCGGATCGACGTCGTCGTCAACAGTGCGGGCGTGATGAAGCTCGCGCCCCTCGCCGAGTTCGACGACGCAGCGTTCGACCAGACCGTCGCGATCAACCTGAAGGGCGCGTTCAACGTCAGCCGCGAAGCAGCGAAGCGCGTGCGCGACGGCGGCCGCATCGTCAACCTGACCTCGAGCGTGATCGGCATGCGCCTGCCGACCTACGGCGTGTACATCGCGACCAAGGCCGCCGTCGAGGGCATGACGCAGGTGCTCGCGCAGGAGATGCGCGGTCGCGGCATCAGCGTGAACGCCGTCGCGCCGGGCCCGGTGGCGACCGAGCTGTTCCTGCAGGGCAAGAGCGCCGAACTCGTCGACCGGATGGCGAAGATGAACCCGCTGGAACGGCTCGGCCAGCCGGCCGACATCGCCAGCGTCGTTGCGTTCCTCGCCGGCCCCGACGGCGCGTGGGTCAACGGTCAGATCCTGCGTGCCAACGGCGGCATGTGCTGACCGGCTGCCTGCCACGCCCCCCTCTTACAGGAGATCGATCATGAAGGAAGTCATTCTCGTCACGGGCGCGTCCAGCGGCTTCGGCCTGCTGACGGCCCAGGCGCTCGCCCGCGCCGGCCATACCGTCTATGCGTCGATGCGCGAAAGCACCGGTCGCAACGCGCCGCGCGTCGCCGCCATCGCCGCCTACGCGCAGGAGCACGGCGTCGACCTGCGCACGGTCGAGCTCGACGTCGGCGACGACGCGTCCGTCGGTGCCGCCATCGATCGCGTGATCGCGGACAACGGCCGCCTCGACGTCATCGTCCACAATGCCGGCCACATGGTGTTCGGCCCGGCCGAAGCGTTCACGCCCGAGCAGATCGCCCAGCTCTACGACATCAACGTCGTGTCGACCCAGCGCGTGAACCGCGCGGCGCTGCCGCACCTGCGCCGCCAGGGCCGCGGCCTGCTCGTCTGGGTGTCGTCGTCGTCCGCGCGCGGCGGTACGCCGCCGTTCCTCGCCCCCTACTTCGCCGCGAAGGCCGCGATGGATTCGCTCGCGGTGTCCTATGCGGCCGAACTCGCCCGCTGGGGGATCGAAACGTCGATCGTCGTGCCGGGCGCCTTCACCCAGGGCACGAATCACTTCGCCCACGCGGGCAAGCCGGCCGATGCGGATATTCAGGCCGCCTACGTCGACGGCCCCTATGCGGGCGTCGCCGAGCAGGCGCTGCAGGGCCTCGCCGCGCTCGAACCGGCGGACGCCGATGCCGGCACCGTCGCGACCGCGATCGCCGACATCGTCGCCGCCCCCGTCGGCAAGCGCCCGTACCGCGTGTTCGTCGATCCGTCGCAGGACGGCGCGGAGGAAGTGTTCCGCGTCGGCGCTCGCATCCGCCGCGAGATGTTCAGGAACATCGGCCTCGCCGACCTGCTCGCGGCCCGCGTCGGCGGCTGATCCACGGTGCGCCGGCCACGCCGGCGCGCCTCAGCCTCGCTCGCAGAATCCGAGGATCGCGTCGGCGACCGCCGCCGGCGCCTCCCGCTGCGGAAAGTGGCCGACGCCGTCCAGCACCTGCCGCGCGTAGCGCCCCGCAAAGAATCGCTCGCGTCCGGCCGAGCTGTCCGGATGATTACAGGTGTCCGCGCCGCCGTGCAGCACGAACGTCGGCAACGCCAGCACCGGCGCGGGATTCAGACGCGCATCGTCGTCGGCACAGGCCGGCGCGCCCGGTGCGAAACCCCACCGATGCCGGTAAGAGTGCAGTACGACGTCGATCCAGTCGGGCCCGTCGAACGCGGCGGCGGCCGCCTCGAAATCGCTGTCGCGATACCAGCCCGGCGGCGACCACGTGTCCCACATCAGGCGGGCAAACGCGCGACGATCGTCGCGCAACGCCTGCTCGCCACGCGGTGTCGCCATGAACCAGTGATACCAGTAGTTGCGCGCCTGCTGCAGCGACAGCGGCTGTCCCGGATCGTTGGTGCCGTACCCGACCGACAGCATCACGAGATGCGATGCTGCACCATCGCGCAGCCCGCACGCGTTTGCGGCCGCCCGGGCGCCCCAGTCGTGCCCGACCAGCAGGGGCCGCTCGACGCCAAGCGCATCGACGAAGTCGAGCAGGTCGCACCCGAGCGCCGCGAGCTGGCCGCTGCGCGGCACGGATGCGTCGCGAAAGCGGGTCGGCGCAAAACCGCGTAGCGCGGGTGCGAGCACCCGATAGCCGCGCGCGGCGAGCGCGGCCGCCACGGCGTCCCAGCCGACCGGGCTGTCCGGCCAGCCGTGCAGCAGCACGGCCACGCGCTCGCCGCGCGGGTTCCATTCGAGATAGGCAATGTCGAGCGACGCGGTCGTCGCATGCGCATAGGTCGTCATCGTGCACTCCGTTGGGTCGATCCGAGTGCACGATGGTAGGCCGGCCTTTCATCACGATTCACGGAGTATCATTGTTCATTCTTCGAGTATTGCGTTGAATTGATCCATGGAACCGCTGACCGACCCGGCGTCGACCGCACTCGACATCACGCTGCTGCGCACCTTCCTCGAAGTCGTCGACAGCCGCGGGTTCGCGCCCGCCGCGGAACGGCTCGCACTGACGCCGTCCGCCGTCAGCGGCCACATCAAACGGCTCGAACAGGCAGCCGGCACGGTGCTGCTCGCGCGCACGACCCGCCGCATCTCGCTTACGCCAGCCGGTGACACGCTGTACGCGTACGCGCGCAACATCGTCGACATGGAGCGCGAAGTGCGCGCG
>NZ_JAAGPG010000142.1:0-18106 GCF_017104665.1 Burkholderia sp. Se-20378
CACGTTGCCGGCCGGCGTGCGCCTGCAGGTGCTGGAATCGGTCGTTGTCGCGCGCCGCGCGACACGGCAGGGCTTCATGCCGGCCGGTCGCGGCGGGAGCGAGGAGGGCGACGACACGGTCGCACTCGCGTTGCTCGCCCGGCTCGGCATCGACGGGCTCGCGCTGCGCACGCTCGACGAACTCTCCGGCGGCCAGCGTCAGCTCGTTGGCCTCGCGCAGGCACTCGCCCGCGATCCGCAGGTGCTGCTGCTCGACGAGCCGTTGTCGGCACTCGATCTGAATCACCAGCACCAGGTGATGGCCGCACTGCGCGACATCACGCGCGAACGGCAGCTCGTGACGGTCGTCGTGCTGCACGACATCAGTGCCGCGCTGCGCGGTTGCGACCGCGCGATGCTGCTGCACCGCGGCCGCATCGTGCGCTTCGGTCCGCCGGAAGACGTCGTGACGCCGGCCAGCCTCGCCGACGTGTTCGGCGTCGCCGCGCGCATCGAGCGCTGCTCGCGCGGCCAGCTCCAGGTGCTGATCGACGGGCTCGCCGTCCACGACCCGGTTGCCGCCCCATCGCGCTAACCGTCCTCTTCATTACTCTCATCACCGGAAGGTTTCATGTCGTCGTCTCATCAACGAGCCGGCCGATCGCCGTCGGCCGTGCTGTCGAACCTGTTGGGCGCCACGCTCGGGCTGGCCATGCTGTCGTCCGCGCATGCGCAGTCGGGCGTGTCGGCCGCCGCGCCGGATGCTTCGTCGTCGCCGGGCGCAACGCTGCCTGCGATCGACATCAACGCGCATTCGTCGCCGTACCGCACCGAATTCCTGCAATCGGACCAGTTCACCGCGCCGCTGCTGGACGTCGCGCAGAGCGTCGCCGTCATCCCGAAGAAGGTGCTCGACGAGCAGCAGGCGCAGAGCCTGCAGGACATCCTGAAGAACGTGCCCGGCATCACGTTCACGTCGGGCGAGGGCAACCTTGGCTGGGGCGACATGTTCACGATCCGCGGGTTTTCCGGGGAGCAGAGCATTACCGTCGACGGCATTCGCGACGCAGGCCTCGCCGGGCGCACGGATACGTTCAACGTCGAGCGCGTCGAGGTGTTCAAGGGCACCGGCACGATCGAGTCCGGCGTCGCCGCGCCGGGCGGCAGCGTGAACCTCGTCAGCAAGGAGGCCCATGCCGGCGACGCCTATCACCTGTCGACGACGCTCGGCACCGCCAGCTACCGGCGCGTGACGGCCGACCTCAACAAGCAGTTGACGCCCACGTCGGCGTTCCGGCTGAACCTGATGCGCCACTACAACGCGGTCGACGGCCGCGCGGTGACCGACTACGACCGCTGGGGCGTGGCCGGTTCGCTCGCGCTCGGCCTCGGCACGCCGACGCGCGTGACGATCGACTATCTGCACCAGAACGACGTGAACACGCCCGACACGGGCGTGCCGATCGAACGCGGCACCGGCGGCGCGCGCATGCCGGGCGTGCCGCGCAACGGCTGGTACGGCGACCCGAACCTGTTCACCGATCGCGAGGTGACGGATCGCGCGACGGTCAAGGTCGAGCACGACTTCAACGACAACCTGCGGATATCCAACATCAGCCGCTTCGAGCAGACCGACCGCATCACCGTGCTGTCGCCCGCGCGCTTCAACTCGACCGGCGGCACGTCGTACGGCTACACGGGCACGGGGCCACTCGTCACGAGCAGCGCGGGGCTTGCGTCGTACAGCGGCTATGCGCCGATCGCGAACGCATCGCCGCTGGCGGTGCTGCGCGGCAGCAACTACGGCACGTCGAAGCGTTACGACATCGTTGCGAACGAAACCAACCTGAACCTGTCGTTCGACACCGGCGGCCTGCATCACGACGTCGTTGCGGGTGCGGAGGTGTATCACGAGCGCTACGGCGATCTCGCGCGCACGATTCTCGCGCCGTCGGTGAATCCGGTGATGAACCTGACGAACGCTTACGGCACGAACATGGTCGGCGTGCCGACGCTCGAAGGCGGCGCGGGCGATTATGCGTCGCTGACCGATGCGGGCGTGTACCTGCGCGACACCGTGACCGTCACGCCGAAGTGGATCGTCGAAGGCGCGGTGCGCTATGACCGCTTCTCGCTGAAGCAGGTCAACGGCGCGGCGAACGCGCACACCGTCGCACGCAGCAACGACGGTGCGCTGAGCGGACGCATCGGCATCACGTACAAGCCGGTGCCGTTCGGCAGCGTCTATGCGACCTACAGCCGCGCCGCACAGCCGTCGGCAGTCGGTGCGACGACCAACAACGTGATCTACGGCAACACGTCGAGCCAGGATCTGCAGGCGGCCGTGGCGCAAACCTGGGAACTCGGCTCGAAATGGGACCTGTTCGATCACCGGCTGTCGGTGACGGGCGCGCTGTTTCGCACCGAGCTGTCCGATTCGTGGGACTACGGCGACGGCACGACGACCGTCGTGCGTGCGCTGCCGCCGCGCCGGGTCGACGGCCTCGAGCTTGGCGTGTCGGGCAACCTGACCGACCGATGGTCCGCATTCGCAGGATTTGCCGCGATGCGCGGACGCATCACGAAGGGCGCGAATGCCGGGCTGCGACCCGCCAACGTGCCCAACGCGACGTTCAACCTGTGGACGACGTATGCCGTCACGCCGAAGCTGTCGGTCAGCTACGGCGCGCAGTACGTCGGCACGCGGCGCTATACCGACAATCGCTACGTCGGCGGCCAGAGCAACAACAGCAGCACCGTGAACGGCGCGAGCGGCAAGCATCCCGTGTACGTCGTGGACGGCGAAAAGGCGCCGTCCTTCTGGCTGCACTCGATCGCCGCGCGCTACGAAGTCGACAAGCATCTGACGCTCGGCCTGAACGTGCAGAACCTGTTCAACACGTTCTATTACTCGGCGATCGGCGCGTCGCTCGACGGCTTCCAGTTGTACGGCGTGCCGGGAGCCGGGCGCACCGTCATGGCGACCGCCGACGTCCGGTTCTGACGCGCGCGAGCGCCATCGCATCCGCTTCGAAGGAGAGCACACGATGATGATCGAGATTCCGGGCGTGTTCAGCCCGGCAGAGGCGGCCCAGCTCGTCGAGCGGCTGCGGGCAGCGCAGTGGATCGACGGCCGCGCGACGGCCGGCGCGCAATCGCGGCGCGTGAAGGAGAACCGGCAGCTCGACGGCGACGATCCGCTCGCGCGCGAGATCGGCGACGAGATCATTCGCCGTCTCGCGCAGAACGCGGTGTTCATGTCGGCGGCGCTGCCCAAGCGCATCTATCCGCCGCTGTTCAACCGTTATGCGGGCGGCGAGTCGTTCGGCTATCACGTCGACAACGCGGTGCGCGGCATCCGTGCGTCACGCGAGCGCGTCCGGACCGATCTGTCGGCGACGCTGTTCCTGAACGATCCGGCGAGTTACGATGGCGGTGAACTCGTCGTGCGCGACACGTATGGCGAGCATCGCGCGAAGCTCGCCGCCGGCAGCATGATCCTGTATCCGGGATCGAGCGTGCACAAGGTTGAGCCCGTGACGCGCGGCGAGCGGCTGGCTTCGTTTTTCTGGGTGGAGAGCCTGGTGCGCGAGGATGCGCAGCGGAGTCTGCTGCTGGACATGGATGTCGCGATCCAGCGGTTGACGCAGCAGAACGCGGACGGGGAGTCGTTGTTGCAGCTCACGGGCGCGTATCACAACCTGTTGAGGATGTGGGCGGATGCTTGACGGGGATTGCGGGATGAAATCCTTGAATGAACGCCACCGGAGTGAGACGGGAATCCGACTGGAGCAGTAACAAGGGCGTAGAAGCAGAGAGCGGTAAGTCGTGAACCTGGACGAACGCTGCGTGCACTGAACTCGAAGCGTTGCTTCTTGTCCATCGTGAGTTGCTGGTTGCAGTGCCAGTCCGTTCATCGCTACCTTGAGGCGTTGGAGCTGGCGGGCCGGCAGGGCGCTGACCGTTGCGGTACATGTGACGCAGCGATTCGATGGCGGGGGATTCGCGTCGCGCGCAGCGTCATCGCAGCGACATTTTTCTCGCGTAAATCTATGGCACTTCGCCAGTCGGCGGGGTACCGTTTTCTCAAGGAATACCGACCATGGCGGCAAAACGTCTTCGCATCAACATGATTACCCGTCGCCAATCGACGTTCGACGGCCGGCATCTCGACACCGAGGCGGCACGTCGCCTCGGCGCTCACGCACAGGACGCGATTCCCGCCCATCTGAAAGGCACGCAGGGCGCCGAGGCCGAATGGATGCCGCGCGTGAAGGTCAGCGAGCGGTAACCCGGTTACGCGGAACGAGCCGTTGCGCGACAGCGCCGATCTCGTCGTCCGGCGGCTCTCCCGATTTTGATCCAGGTGAAACGCGCCCGCCGGACGGCGAGCGCAGGAGCACGAACGTTGCGGCACGTGTATCGCGCCACGTCGTCAGTCCTGCTCCGGACGGTACGGCCCGGTGTTCTGCGGCCCCCGGCGCCGTCTCGCGGTGCGGCCGAGCGTGTCGGCCGCCGACGACGCAGCGTTGCCACGGGCCGACGCGCCCGCATTGACCGCGGCGCCAGAAATGCACCCGGCCGGATCGTATTGAACGCCAATTCGCTGACATGCCGGCGCGGGCCGTAGCCCGCCACGCATGACGGCCGCCCAAGAAGCCTCGATGCGCCCGCAAGCAACGTCCGTCTCACGCCCTTGACACTATGAGATCGCGGCTGCGGTCGCCATCGCCAGCCTGAGCTGGCCGATTCGTCAAGTCACCGGCGGCGCGTGCCCGTGATCCCCGAACCCCCGGGTGTCATCGTATTCCCGCGAAATATCCTTGTTCGTATAGTCCCCGAGCTTCGATGCGGCGACTACGCTCAGCACCGCACACACCAGCACGTACGCCGCGATCGCATACCCCGAGTGGTAGTAGGCAAACAGCGCCGTTGCGATCAGCGGTGCCGGGCCTCCGGCAATGACCGACGCGAGCTGATAACCCATCGACGCGCCGCTATACCGCAACCGCCCGGTGAACGACTCGGCGATCAATGCCGCCTGCGGCCCATACATCATTGAATGCGGGACCAGCGACAACACGATCGCCGCGAAGATCCATACCGGATTCCGGCTATCGACCATCGCGAAGTAGACGAATCCGAACACGCCGACGGCAGCCGCGCCGATCATGTACATCCGCCGCCGCCCGATCAGGTCCGACACGTGACCGAACAGCGGAATGGTGAAGAACTCGACCACGGATGCGACCAGCACCGCCGCCAGCAGCAGTTCGCGCGTGACGCCCAGCGCGGTGATCCCGTAAGTGAACACGAACGCCGTATAGATATAGAACGGCGCCTGTTCGGCCATCCGCGCGAACGCCGACAGCACGATATCCCTCGGCTGCTTGCGCAGCACTTCGAGCATCGGTGTCTTCTCGATGCGACGCTCGGCCAGCAGCTTCGCGAAGATCGGCGTCTCGAGAATATTCAGGCGGATATAGAGCCCGATCGCGACCAGCACGATGCTGAGGAAGAACGGTACGCGCCAGCCCCACGTCAGGAAAGCGCTGCCGGAAAACCAGCTCATGGCCAGCACGGCCAGGTTGGCGAGGAACAGTCCCGCTGGCACGCCGAACTGCGGCCACGACGCGACGAAGCCGCGATGCGCATTGGTGCGCGCCCACTCCATCGACATCAGGACCGAGCCGCCCCATTCACCGCCCACGCCGACGCCCTGGATGAAGCGCAGGACCGTGAGGATGACGGCGCCCCAGATGCCGATCGCGGCGTAGGTCGGAACGAAGGCCACCGCGAACGTGGCGAGCCCCATCAGCAAAAGGGTCACGATCAGTGTGGCCTTGCGTCCGATGCGGTCACCGTAATGGCCGAAGATCGCTGCGCCGACCGGCCGCGCGACAAAGCCGACGGCGTAGATCAGGAACGCCTGTAGCGTACCGACGAGTGGGTGGGATTGCGGGAAATACAGCTTTGCGAAGACCAGGCCGGTGACCGTGCTGTAGAGGAAGAAGTCATACCATTCGATCGTGGTGCCAATCGTGCTGGCGATGACGGCGCGGCGTAACTGGCGCCGGGCTTCCTCGTCGGAGAGGGGCGTGGCCGCGGATTGCATGGCAGCCATTTTGATATCTCCCGAAAAAGGGCGATAGAGAAATCAACCATACGCTCTGAGACAGGTTCCGGCAAGCGGCCAGCTACGAATGGCTCCCTCGGCACCCAGGCCTTTCGTTCAGCCATCCTTAAATATCATAATATGATGCTTAACTATCCTTCACCGCGGCAACGATGAGGTTGGCGTGATGTTCGAACGGGACACACGCAGATGCGCCGAACGGGGGATATCGCGGAAAATTCGACGGCCGCACCGGACGCCGTTACGGCCCGCGCTGCGCGACCGTCAGCGCACGACGTCGAGCCGGCCGATCTGCATGCGCGACACGCGCGCGAAGGTGGCAGCCGCAGACATTCAGGCAATCGTCGCTAGCGTGCGTGAAGCCATCGCAGTGCTGGACAAGCAAGTCGAAAAACAAGGGCAAGCGGCTACGCGCTACGAGGTGAGTAGCGGTGGACCCACCAGGAGGGACAGCTTTTATGCGTCTTTCAGCCAGGGCATTTCCACGGGTGACACGACCAGTTGCCGGAATTCGCGCTTCAGATCGAAGATGAACCCGACCAGGATCATCGAGTCGGCGTAAGGAATCGGAAAGACATGCGGATTTTCCGGCGTACGCAGCGGGCGCTCGGGGCTGTCCGCCGTCGCCGCGGCGTTCTCGCGAACGCTTTCCAGCTCGTCGGCCATGGCTACGCCGCTGAGTTTCAGCACACGGCTGCGCAGGTCGCTGAAGGGCTCGATGCGCGGAGCGTCTTCGTGGTATTCGGGCACTTCGTAAACGAACCAGGACATTTTCGTCTCCTGTGAGAGGGGGCGCTATTCTAACGCTGCGCGAGGATCCACCGAAAATCGGCCATGTCGTGCGATGGCCGCGGTCGCCGCGAGGCAGGCAGCATGTGCCGTCAGGTCGTCACCGACGCACGTGGCAGCCCACCGCAACCTGTATAGAATGGCGCGGAATGTCCGCCGTCGCGGATCGACGGCACCTCCCCACGCACCGGCATGCGACTGATCGTCCCCTTGCGTTTTTCCCTCTGGAAACGGGCAGCCGTGCTGTTTGCCGCCGACGCGTTGCTGATGACCGTCGCGCTATGGATCACCGGCCGTATCGACAATGTCGGCACGATCGAGCTGCAGACCGGCAATTTCGCGCTGTTCGTCGCGCGTCTGCTCGCGATGCTGTTGTACGCATCGCTCGTGTGGGTGTGGATCATGCGACCCGCCCGCCACAATCTCGAGTACTTCCCAAGCGTCGACCATCGCGACCGCGTGCTGGGCGCGTGGTTCGTCCTGCTCCTGTGCGGCACGCTGTTCGCGCTGACGCTGCTTTGCTTCGACACGTCAACCGTCAATCGCATGAAGGAGCGCTCGAGCCAGACGCGCAGCGTGCTGGCGCGCGAGTTCGACTGGCAGGCGGAAAGCGGCGGAGGGAAGGGCATTCCGCGACACCGCTATACCGCGACCGGTCTCCTGTTTCCGGACGCCGCAAACCGGGGCATCGAGCGCGTGCGTCGCCCCGGCGGCCGGTTCGACGGCGGCACGACCTGTTTCGTCGAACACGTCGGCTGGCTCGGTTATGGCTGGATCAGCGGCGTACAACCTTGCGATCGCCCGGTCGAACACATCCGGCTAGCCCGCTTGAACGACGTCGAGTTCGATCGCGGCGAGAAACGCGGATCGCAATGCGTCGATGATCCGGCGGCGCCGGCAAGCGAACCGACGCACGATCCGTCTCAATGCCCGCCCGTCGTCGACGAGGGCGGACAGTGGCGCGTGACGGCCGGCGAATCGGTCGTTCTGCCGCTGCCTTCTGATTACTGGATTGCCCCGAGGGTCGTGTCGGTGTCACCCGACGGAAACCGGATCCTGGTCGGCGATGTCGAACTTCCGAGCCAGCTTTTTCTATGGACGCGCCGGTCGGGAACGTGGGTCGCATTGCAGCTACCGGTGGCCCGCCGGCCGCCGCCATCGGATACCTACGTGCTCACCGACGACGCGCGAACGATTCTGGATTGCCCACGCGGTTCGGCCGGTGACTGCGAGCGATGGGTCATCGCGCAGCGGGACAGTCAGTGACGCCGGCGACCGAACGGCCTTGTTTCAACGTTTACCCCTCCCGCCCGGATGACGTCTGCGGGAGGTATTTCAACCGCCTGTCAATGTCGTGGTCGATCGATGCGGCAGCGATGATTTGCCGCCGCCAACGTCATGACAAATCCGCTTAGCCCAGCGTGAATTTCAACGTGCCCAGGCTGCCGACTTCGACCACGCCATCGCTATTGACGAAGGAACGCGTACCTTCGGCAACGATGGTGTTGTTGGTCAAATAGGCGCCGTTCCAGCTATCGACAATGTTGTAGGGACGTTGGTCGGGGCGCTGGCTGCCGCCGAAGCTGATGTTGAAGGGCGCTACGCCGTCCTTGCCTTGGGCCTTGCTGTACACCCAGCCATAGTGTCCGACGTTGCCTTCGGAAGTGAACGCACCGATCGGGCTATAGTTGGTGGTATAGACGCCAGCGATCACGCCATTGGATGGATCGGCGGACGTGATTTTGAATGTGAAATTCTTGTCCGACGAGGTATAGGTGCCGGTGAGAGGTACGTTTGCCATGGCGATCTCCATTTTTTATGGATTTGAAGGATGCAGTCGAGCGCGTCGGTCGCGCACCTGCCAAAGCAATATAGGCGTCGAATACCGTGGATACACCCTGTAAAGCTTGACAGGGGTGAAAATCAAAGACGCATATTTTCTGGGTAAATATCCATACAGGTGAATGCCGGTAGCATTTGCAGCGCTTCACGGCGCCACAGGCGTTGCATCCAGCTGTATAAAAGTCCGCGCAATTTCACATTCTCAATCGTGCCTTCCGTGTCATTTCGAGAGCCGGGAGGTCTTTGTTTGCTGCGATTGCGGGGAGGTTTGGGGGCGGCATGCCGTCGAGAGCGGCTTGTGATAGCTCCCTGTCCGTGAACGCATCCAGGGACGGCTATTGTCCAGCGAATTCTGCTTGCCGACCCCAATTGCTCGCGCGACGCCAATACATCTACGAAATTTCCTGATTTCGCAAAGCTTATAAAATTTCTCGTCTTTAAGTTTTCGCAAATAATTAGAAGATTTTTAAAATTAATTAAATTCTTCATTCGAATTCTGAACATTTGGTGCCGATGGATTGACATTGCTGCAATCCGAAACGTTTACATATGGTAAATGTCATGCCGGATTCAGATATCCACCTTCCAGCTATTTCAAAATGTCCGGGTTTAAGGTTGATTTTGCTACTTCTGTTTCCGCGTTTTGACCGTTAGGCAGTGTCGAAGGTCGGTGCTTGAACGGGCAGGGTGCTCACGGTTGGTTCCCCCGCTTTTGCAGACCGACGGCCAGGTTTGTCTGCCGGCTTTGCGGTTTGCCGACGTCGCGCCAGATCCACGATCACATGCTCGACATCGGCCTGCGTGATCTCGCGTTGCTCCTTCTTGCCCGGCTCGGCCTCGTTTCGATTGGTTCGCGTCGAGTCACCTCGATGCGTTCGAGACGGAGCTTCACGTATTCGACCGTCATCGCGCTGCGCCTGAAGGGCTTGCACGACCTGCAGCACATGACTCAAGCGCTTGTGCTCAACAACGGCACCTTGATGCCTCGAAGTAGCTGACGGTCGATTCGGTCCGCATGAAGGGCGGCATCATCGATCGGCTCGTCGCGTCCCCCACATAAACCGGCAGCGTACGGGCCGGCGCCCGTTCCTCGAACCACCGATGGTCGCTACCGTCGATCTGGGGGATGGAAATCCAAGGTCCTCCGATGTTGTGCTGCACAATATATTCCGGTATCATTCTTGCCCCCCACAAGCTGCGCATGCGGATTTCGGGCGAGGCGTCCCGGCCTCGACTATCTGTGCGTATCACGATTCCGTTCGCATCCCGGCAGGCAACCTATTCTGGCGTCATGCTCGCGACGATCGTCGGCTCATCTGCTGAGGAGCATGTATTGGCAATTTCTGATCGGAACGATTCCACATCCCTGGAAATCACGGCCACGGCAAAAGCCGGCCGCCGTGCATCGAAGGGAAAGGCCCAGACCCTGACACCGACGGACATCGCGTCGTTGGCGCGCCAGAATGAGGAGCGCCAGCGCCAGATGCGCGCGTTGATCGCGCTCGGTCGCGAACGCGGCTATCTCACCCACGCAGACATCAACGATCACCTGCCCGACAACTTCGCCCAGACGGCGGCGATGGACACCATCGTCAGCACGTTCAGCGACATGGGCGTGGCGGTGTACGAACAAGCGCCGGACGCCGAAGCGCTCCTGCTCACCGAAGCTGCGCCGGCCGTGGCATCCGACGATCAGGCGGACGAGGAGGCGGAAGCTGCGTTATCGACTGTCGATTCCGAATTCGGCCGCACCACGGATCCGGTTCGGATGTACATGCGTGAGATGGGGGCCAGCGAACTGCTGACCCGCGCCGGTGAAATCGAGGTCGCGAAACGGATCGAAGACGGTCTGCAGGACATGATTCAGGCGATTGCCGCGTGTCCGTCGATCGTGTCTACGATTCTCGCCGATGTCGACCGCATCGTTGCCGGCGAATTGCGCATAGACGAACTGGTCGATGGCGTCAGCGTCGACACCGATGAAAGCGAAATGACGCCGGAGTCCCAGGAAGAGGAGGCGGAAGTACTCGCCGCCGATGATGATTCGGACGAAGACGACGTCGAAACGGACGCCGGGGATTCGGAGAAGGTGAACGCGGCACGCCTCGAAGAACTCGCGAAGGAAAGTCTCGTGATTTTCGCGCGCGTGCGTGCACTGTTCGAGCAGTTGCCGGATGTGCCTGTCACTGGCGAAGCCCGTTCCGCAGCCGCCGCGCAAGTGCGCACGGCGATCCAGCGTGAACTCGCGCCGATCCGCTTTACCGCCAAGACCATCGACCGCCTTTGCGACATCGTGCATGGACAAGTGACTGAGGTTCGCGCGATCGAGCGCAGCATTCTGGCGATTGCCGTCGACCGTTGCGGCATGCCGCGCGACGCGTTTGTCGAGTCGTTCCCGGGCCACGAGACCGACCTCGAATGGACGAGCCGCACGGCGGCGACCTCGCAGCAGTTTGGCGCGGCGCTCGAGCGACATCAACCGGCGATTCAGGCGGCGCAGCAGAAACTCGTCGACATCGAGTCCCGGGTCTCGTTGCCGCTCCAGCAGCTCAAGCAGATCAACCGCCAGATGAGTGCCGCGGAACTGAAAATGCGGCAGGCCAAGCGCGAGATGATCGAGGCGAACCTTCGCCTTGTCATTTCAATCGCCAAGAAATACGTGAACCGCGGCATGCAGTTCCTGGATTTGATCCAGGAGGGCAATATCGGCCTGATGAAGGCCGTGGACAAGTTCGAATACCGGCGCGGCTGGAAGTTCTCGACCTACGCGACCTGGTGGGTCCGGCAGGCTGTCACGCGTGCGCTCGCCGATCAGGCGCGGACCATTCGCGTGCCGGTCCACATGATTGAGACGATCAACAAACTGAACCGGATATCGCGCGAGATCTTGCAACAGACAGGGCAGGAAGCGCATCCCGCAGCGCTGGCAAAGCGCATGGAGATGTCCGAGGAGAAAGTGCGCAGTATCCTCAAGATCGCCAAGCAACCTGTCTCGCTCGAAACCCCGGTAGGCGACGACGCCGATGCAACGCTCGGCGACATGATCGAGGATGTCTCGGCGAGCTCACCGGCCGAGGCGGCGATTCACGCGAACATGCGCGCGGCGATCGACGAGGCACTCAGCGGGTTGTCGCCGCGCGAGGCCAAGGTTCTGCGGATGCGATTCGGGCTCGACACAAACTCCGATCACACGCTTGAGGAGGTTGGCAAGCAGTTCGACGTGACTCGCGAGCGAATCCGGCAGATCGAGAGCAAGGCGATGCGCAAGCTGATGCATCCCAGCCGTGCAGACAAGCTCAAGCCCTTTCTTGAGCGCTGAGACAAGCCGGGCGTGGTATCCGTTCGACGCCCGGCTCCAGACTTGACGCGATCAGGTGTCGGCCTGATCGTTGTCCTGACCGGGCGTATTCGCTGTAGGGAAAACTTACAGCGGCTTGATGCTGGCGGCCTGCTTCCCCTCGGGGCCCCGATCGGCATCGAAGCTGACCTTCTGGCCCTCCTGAAGCGATTTGAAGCCACTTCGCTGAACCTCGGAGGAACGGGAAAATTGAGTCGACAGGCTGGATCGGATCTTTCTTGACATCTTCGCGACAAATGGCGTCGGTACGTGTTGAACCTGTTCCCGGTCGCAATGAGGGCAAGGCGTACCAGCCGAGCCGTCGATGCAAGTCATGATCCGACGTACCACGCCAAACGACGTAGGTTACTTCGGTGCAACCATCACGCTAAGCGAGATCGACTTCGAGGATCTCCATGGGGCGGTATTGCGGGGGTTGCCCAAAAGTCTGGGTCACCGAGTAAGTCCCCGGTACGGGCTGTCGATTGCGCAGTTCGAGATGGGCGCCTGAGGCAAATAGGACTTCCATTTCATGTCCTAGTGCATCGCGATCATCGAGATCGTAGAAATACATGCGCGAGCGAGGTTCTATCACGCGAATGCCCCAGAGTTGAATGACCTGACTCGCATAGGCTTTGCCTCGATGGTCGAAATTGCGCAAGGCGGGCTGCGGGCTGAAGGATGTCGAAAGCGGTCGATCTGTCGTGAATTGCATAGTATCGATCGGCCAAGACCCGCCATGGAAGAAGTAGTGACCAGACGCCAGGACGCAATCGATGGCAGCGATTTCTTCGTCGACATGACGATAATCGTCCAGTGGATACGCGTTCTTATACTGATCGAGCGCGGGCCAGTGTTGGCGCCGCTGCATGGCATTTTCCCACGTGCCAAATGCGGGGCTCGACCGTATTTGGGCATCGACATGATCGTCGATGCCCGGGTCTGCTTGTGTCTGGAGCATGTAGATCGCCGCTTCCAACGCGTTGGAGGTCACGTACCCCTGGCTTTCCTTGACCGAGGTCATCGCTTTGCCTGTCTTCTCAAGTGAGTCCAGCATTTCCGAGTAGGTGGCGTTGCGATAAGAATACTTTTCGTACGGCTGCGCGAATGGATCGATGATCGGAAGGGTCTGGGATCTGCGTGGCATGATGAAAGAAATATCCTTTTTCTGATGAGTAAGCGTGGGTAAACGTCGGTTTCGGCAGGGCGAGCGCGTCGCGTTTGTACGCTCTCGATGAAACGAGCAAACCGATGCCGCGTTGTTGGATTGCGACCACCGAACCGGTGTCATACGCATTTTGCCGAATCTTGTCCGTCTACGTTGCCATGGAGGACAGATCGATCGTGATCGGGCACAGGTCCGTCGGCCCGCCGCGAGCCAGTGTGTGATTCGTATAGAAGCGGCCGAAGGTCCAGGGATCTTCGGGGTTGTGTCGGTTATCCGAGGCAAAAACAACGGAAAGGATGGCCTTCCCGGGAAGTTCGTAGCTAGGGCGAATGATGTCTCTAAGCGTGCGCACCCAGTGAGGTGGGGTGTCCGGATCGCGGTGGGCTGCTCAAGCCGCTGGGCGAAGACATCGCGGAACAGCTCGAGTACGTGCGGGCGCACTTCCGCGTGATTCGTCATCGTCGTCCGGAGCTGGCCTGCGCGTGCTGCGATCGCATCGTGCAGGCGGCGGCACCGAGCCGCCCGATCGACCGCGGCATCCCCGGCCCGGCGCTGCTCGCACACATTGTCGTGTCGAAGTTCGCCTACCACGTCCCGCTGCACCGCCAGGCAGTCATGTATGCGCGCGACGGCGTCGAGATCGATCCGGGCGCAATGGGGTATTGGATGGGCAGCATCGTGGGCTTGCTTGCGCCGCTGGTCGACGCCGTGCGCCGCTACGCGCTGGCCGGCGGCAAGGTTCACGCGGACGACACACCGCTGCCGGTGCTGGCGCCGGGCAACGGCCGCACAAAGACCGGGCGTCTCTGGGTCTACGTGTGCGATGCTCGGCCGAGCGGCTCCGACGAACCGCCGGCCTGGTTCGCCTACACGCCTGATCGCCGCGGTGAGTATCCGCAGCAACATCTCGCTGACTTCGCCAGTGTGATGCAGGCCGATGCGTTCGCTGGCTATGCCGAGCTGTATGTCGACGGCCGCGTCCAGGAAGCCGCGTGTATGGCTCACGCGCGCCGGAAAATCCACGACCTGCATGTGGTGCGCCCCAACGCCGTGACGGAGGAGGCGCTGCGCCGGATCGGCGCGCTGTACAAGATCGAAGAGCAGATCCGGGGCAAGCCGCCCGACGAACGACGCGGTGCGCGCCAAGCGCGGGCAGTGCCGCTGCTCGATGACATTAAGCGCTGGTTCGACGCGACGCTTGCCACGCTCTCTCTAAAATCTGACACGACCAAGGCGATTCGGTACGCGCTGAATCGCTGGCCGGCGCTCGTCTACTACTGCAGCGATGGGTGTGCGGAGATCGACAACCTGACCGCCGAGCGAGCATTGCGAGGCGTTGCTCTCGGACGGCGGAACTATCTGTTCGCCGGCGCCGACTCCGGCGGCGAACGTGCCGCCGCGATGTACACCCTAATCGGCACGGCACGTCTGAACGGCCTCGATCCCGAGGCGTACCTCGCCTACGTGCTCGAACGGATCGCGGATCATCAGGCCAACCGCATCGACAAGCTGCTGCCGTGGAACGTGGCACCGTTGCTGCCGTCGACCGCACGCGTTGAACCGATCCGATAGCATCCGACTTCCCGCCGCACAACAATCTGAAATATAAAGGTGCTAATGCGGGCCGAAGAATATTGCGCGAGCCAGAGGAAAGTGCATCGGCAGTGCGGTAGAGTTGTCCGCGCCCCACCGGGGCGCTTAGAAGTGGCGTAATCGGTAAAATTGGGACATGATTTGAAGGGAAAAATGAAAAAATCGTTGATCTTATTGGCTACATTGTTATATTCCGCGGTCATTCAAGCGCAAATAAGAGGCCACACGGCTCCGATGATGTTCGAGCCATCGGTTTGCGATTCAGATTACGTCGCAATCGCGAAGAAAAAATTCACTCTTGCTCTTGATGCTGTTGATCAAGCTACGCCAGTCGTATCAGCAGAAAAAATTAAAGAACTATCCGATGAAGAGGATCGAATATCCGAACATTGTCCAATGCCGCAGTCTGGTGTGCCGAACGTAATGTTTTGTCGTGAGCCGATATATTACAAGGAAAATCGTGAGGCTTGGAGGGCGCTGCGCTCAACGCCAGAATATATAGAGTGGAAACTGCATGAGGAAGTCAATTTTCTTCGTCCGGTTCTTGCGGAAATTGATCGATACACGAGCAGCAATATAGTGGATGCTCGATTTTATGGGGTAAAGGGCAACATCTGGTTGCTTACCATGCTTGGTAGCGATTTCGCAAAACTTTACCCTCCGGTTGACCCAGGTGAGCCGGACCCTATGTTTTTGAACAGATCAAAAGTGATAGGGCCTTTGCAAGATGCACGAGATGGCTTGTTCGACATCTTGCGCTGCGATGCTAATAAAACCGCAACGACGCCACAGACGCCTCATTAAAAACTATGCGAGCATCGCAGATGCGCTCTTCATGAACGTGAACGGCAAGAACGCCACCCGCTGCGCGCGTAAGTGTGCGCGCTTGCCGTCGCAAAAAACTGGTTCGAAGCGGCGCTTGCCACGCTCTCAGCAAAATCTGACACGACCAAGGCGATTCGGTACGCGCTGAATCGCTGGCCGGCGCTCGTCTACTACTGCAGCGATGGGTGTGCGGAGATCGACAACCTGATCGCCGAGCGAGCATTGCGAGGCGTTGCTCTCGGACGGCGGAACTATCTGTTCGCCGGCGCCGACTCCGGCGGCGAACGTGCCGCCGCGATGTACACCCTAATCGGCACGGCACGTCTGAACGGCCTCGATCCCGAGGCGTACCTCGCCTACGTGCTCGAGCGCATCGCCGACCATACGGCCAACCGCGTCGACGAACTGCTCCCGTGGAGCGTCGCACCATCGCTGCCGCCTACTGCTCGCGTCGAGCCAATTCGATAGCGTCGCGTAGCTCCGCGGTCAACAACCTGCACTACGGTACTGCTCAGGCGCTTACCACCTCGCTGAGCGCCATCCGGCAGCTGCAGCAGCGGGAACTGGACGCCCAACGCGTCGCGGTCGAAAATCAGGCGGCACGCAACTCGGAAGCCGAGGCATTGGGCTTGCCCCAACGTTCGGTGATGGACTGGTTGACGGTCGAATTGCAACAGATCCGGGACGTAGCACATGCCGATCGCGTATTCGAGTGCGCGATACAGGCGGCAACTGTGCCCAGCATGCTTCCGTTTCGAGATCAAGTAACCGGCCTAAAACCGCTATCTGGTCTCGAACTGTGCGTGACACGCCCTCAATTGACATTCGACAAAACAGAGGCACTTCAGTTTCTGCTCTGCCAGGTCTGGCGTCCGACCGTCGTGATGGGTGACTCGCGAAACGTTCGTCCGATGGTCTGATCTGCTATAGAAATCCTGGACAGAAATGAGTGTTAGTGTTTCGGAGGCAATTTTCCCAATAGGAACGGGAGGTTGGCGATGAAGCGCAAGCAATACTCGGTGGAGCAGATCGTGGCCGCGCTCAAGCAAGCTGAGCTGGGCATGCCGGTGGCGGATTTGGTTCGGCAACTAGGGCTCTCGGTGAAGTGCCGCCTGCCGAATACGTCCGTCAGTTGGGCCTGCAGGCTCAACTGACGGACCAACCGAACGCCGAAGACTAACATTGCCTTTGGCACTGAAAACCTGGACCGTTCAATCCTTTAACTCCACTTAGATCAGTTTGGCCCGGAAACCGGGGGGCAGGTCACTTGTGCTTGCAATATCTCAGAGATGCGGGTGCCCAATATGGCCCGATTAGCAGGGTCTGTCATCATAGATACATGATCGCCCGGGATCGGGATAGAAATGATTGCGGAGGCTGGTAACACTCGTTCCCACCCTGCTATCGACCGGTGGAATTCTGTCATAACTAAATCATCTGAAATAGCAACACCAACTTCGGACTCCTGGATGTGGTGGGCTTGGTCGTTGGTTAGCGGCAAAGGTCCTGTGGAATAGAATTGGTGAACCACTGCCGACAGAGAAGGGATTTCGTAGGCTTGACGGAGACGAGCAAAATGACCGCGTTGTTCCCATGCCATTGCCTCGGTTCGCATATCGAGATCGATCGATAGAAGGCCCAGCCGATGAGCCGCTTCGATCATCGTTTCGAGGGAGGTATCAGCAGCCAGGTGACGAAGTTCGGTTACTTGCTGGGTGCCTTCTATGGAGGTGATTTGTTCATGTTTAATCACATCTAGAAGCATCTGTTTCGCAGTGGTCACTGGGGCAAATTCACCGGAAGGTAACCCGACATCGACCAAACCGATGAACGCTACGGCTTCATCAATGCGCAACAGTTGTTGTGCGACCGCATAAGCTAACAACCCACCGGATGAATAGCCTGCCAGATGGTATGGGCCTCGTGGCTGAATCGTTTGAATCATGGCGACCATCCTATTAGCTAAGATCTCAATCGTTTCAGCTTGAAGTATGTGTGCGGACTCCCACGGCAATGCATAAATAGGAAAATCAGCATTGATATCTCTGGCTAATTCGAAAGCGTATGAGTGGTCACCCATACCTGTTGGCACGAAAAAAAGTGGCTGTTGCTTACCGGCTCGACGGATGGGGAGTGCACAGGCAATGGTTAAACGAGAGGAAGAAACTGCAATTCGCCGTGCTAGATCCAGAAGCAAAGGACTTTGAAAAAGGTCGTTGATGTCGAATTTGATGCCGAAATCCAAGGCTTGATTTTGTAATTGGACCGCGAGCAGGGAGTGGCCGCCGAGTTCGAAGAAGTGATCGTGGCGACCGACACGGTCGACACCGAGCAGCTCGGACCACAGCTGAGCTAGCGTGGTCTCGATCTCCCCCTGGGGCGCCTCGTAGGCATGACGCGCAAAGGCCCCCCCGTCCGGAGCCGGGAGGGCTCGGCG
>NZ_JAAGPG010000143.1:0-18134 GCF_017104665.1 Burkholderia sp. Se-20378
CGGCGCGGCCTGCTGCATCGGCTGCTGCGCGGGCGGCGTGGCCTGGCGCTGCGTGACGGTGGAGTTCTGGCGGCCGATGCTGCGCCCGCCGCCCATGCGCTTGGCTTCGGCGTCGAGCGATGCGAACGTGCCGGCCGTGAGCAGGCCGACCATCAGCAGCGTGCCGACCCGTCGAGCCCACGGCTTCGACGGCTTGCTACGGTTGAACAACGAACGCGATTCGAACATCAGTTTCTCCAGATGTAAGACAAATGTATGGAAAGAGCCCCTTAGTACTTGGCTCCCATGTGTAAAGCTACCACGCCACCTGACAAATTGTAATATTTGACGGCATCGAGGCCCGCTTGTTCCATCATCGTCTTCAGCGTGTCCTGATCGGGGTGCATCCGGATAGATTCAGCAAGATACCGGTAACTTTCAGCATCTTTCGCGAACTTGTCGCCAAGCCACGGTAATACTTTGAAAGAATACAGATCGTACGCCTTTTTCAGCGGATCCCAGACTTTCGAGAATTCCAGCACCATCACGCGGCCGCCGGGCTTCGTCACGCGGCGCATCTCGGCCAGCGCGGCATCCTTGTGCGTCATGTTGCGCAGCCCGAACGCGACCGTGACCAGATCGAAGTAGTTGTCCGGAAAGGGAATTTTCTCCGCGTCGCACAGCAGCGACGGCGTCACGATGCCCTTGTCGAGCAGCCGGTCGCGGCCGACGCGCAGCATCGATTCGTTGATGTCCGTGTGCCAGACCTCGCCCGTCGGCCCGGCCGCCTTCGCGAACGACCGGGTCAGGTCGCCGGTGCCGGCTGCGAGGTCGAGCACCTTGAAGCCGGGGCGCACGTTCGCCTGCGCGATCGTGAACGCCTTCCACGCGCGGTGCATGCCCGCCGACATCAGGTCGTTCATCAGATCGTAGTTGCTCGCGACCGAATGGAACACACCCGCCACTTTCTTCGCTTTTTCGTTTTCCTCGACGCTTTCGAAGCCGAAGTGGGTTTTGCTCATCGCGTTGATCCTCAGTAAATGGCAAGACGGCGCCGAGCGGGCGCCGTCGAATTTCAGTGGCAGTGGCCGTGCGACGCGTTCGCCGCCTGCATCGGGGCGTCGCGTTCGACGCCCGCCGCCTTCAATTTGTCGAAATACTCGCGCCATAGCGCGTCCTGCTGCGTGGCCAGTTCGTACAGCAGGTCCCACGAGTAGATGCCGGTCGAATGGCCATCGGAAAACGTCGGCTGCAGCGCGTAGTGGCCGACCCCCTCGAGCGCGGTGATCGTCACTTCGCGCTTGCCCGTCTGCAGCGTCTCCTGGCCGGGCCCGTGGCCGCGCACCTCGGCCGACGGCGAATACACGCGCATCAGCTCGAACGGAATCCGGAAACTGTCGCCGTTCGGGTACTGCAATTCGAGCACGCGCGACACCGCGTGCACGACGACGCCGGACGGAATCGGCGTCGTGGAAGTCAAACCGCTCATGGCTGCCTCGAATCGGTCATGCGTTGAATTTCCTCGCGCACCGCATTGTGCAGCAGCGAGGCCTGCGCTGCGCGCGAGCGCAGCAGCGCCTCGGATACGCTGCGCTGGCGCGGCGCCCATACGGGCTGCGGGAAGTGTGCGTCGTTGGAAAAGCGCGGGATCACGTGCCAGTGCACGTGCGGCACCATGTTGCCGAGGCTCGCGAGATTCACCTTGTTCGGCTGCATCACGCGGCGCACGGCCCGCTCGACCGCGTAGACCACGCGCATCAGATGTGCCCGGTCGGGCTCGCCGAGATCGGAAAATTCGGCCACGTGCGCGCCCCAGATCACCCGGCAGAAGCCCGGATACTCGTGCTCGCCCGTCGCGAGGACGACACGCACCGCATCGTCCTGCCAGAGCACCTCGCCGCCGTCTTCACGGCAAAACACGCATTCCATCGTCGCTCCCATGTGGACGGGCGCCGGCATTGCTGCGCCGGCGCCCGCTCATCCCTAGCCCGGTCGGGCGGTCATCATGCCCGCATTAGACCAGCACGCGCTCGATCCCGCCATTGTTCGCACGTGCGACATAATCGGCCATCCAGTTCTCGCCGAGCACCTGGCGCGCGATTTCGACCACGATGTAGTCGGCTTCGAGGTTCGCGTCCTCGCCGTAGCGCGACAGGCCCTGCAGGCACGACGGGCAGCTCGTCAGGATCTTCACGTCCGGGCCGTTCGCGGCCGCGGCGGCCGGCGCCGGCGCGTTGCCGGCCACGACCGGGATGCTGCGCAGCTTCGCGGCACCCTTGCGGATCTCCTCTTCCTTGCGGAAGCGGACCTGCGTCGAAATGTCCGGGCGCGTGACCGCGAGCGTGCCCGATTCACCGCAGCAGCGCTCGTTCTTCTCGATCTTGTAGCCGTCCTTCTCCGCGCCCATCAGCTCGTTGACGAGCTTCACCGGGTCCATCGTCTTGATCGGCGTGTGGCACGGGTCGTGATACATGTAGCGCGTGCCCGTCACGCCATCGAGCTTCATCCCCTTCTCGAGCAGGAACTCGTGGATGTCGATGATCCGGCAGCCCGGGAAGATCTTGTCGAATTCGTAACCCGCGAGCTGGTCGTAGCAGGTGCCGCACGACACGACCACCGTCTTGATGTCGAGGTAGTTCAGCGTGTTCGCGACCCGGTGGAACAGCACGCGGTTGTCGGTGACGATCTTCTCGGCCTTGTCGTACTGGCCCGAGCCGCGCTGCGGATAGCCGCAGCACAGGTAGCCCGGCGGCAACACCGTCTGCACGCCGGCTTCCCACAGCATCGCCTGCGTCGCGAGGCCGACCTGCGAGAACAGGCGCTCGGAGCCGCAGCCCGGGAAGTAGAACACCGCTTCCGAATCGACGGTGGTCGACTTCGGGTTGCGGATGATCGGCACGATCTTGTTGTCCTCGATGTCGAGCAGCGCGCGCGCCGTCTTCTTCGGCAGGTTGCCCGGCATCTTCTTGTTGACGAAGTGGATCACCTGCTCGACCACCGGCGGCTTGCCGACCGTCGCCGGCGGGTGCTGCGTCTGCTTCGTCACGACCTTCTTCAGCATGTCGTTCGCGAAGCGCTGCATCTTGTAGCCGGCGCCCATCATCACGCTGCGCGCGACGTTGATCGTCTGCGGGTTGGTCGCGTTCAGGAAGAACATGCCCGCCGCATTGCCGGCGTTGAATTTCTTCTTGCCCATCTTGCGCAACAGGTTGCGCATGTTCATCGTGACGTCGCCGAAGTCGATCTTCACCGGGCACGGCGTCGCGCACTTGTGGCACACCGTGCAGTGGTCGGCCACGTCGTTGAACTCGTCCCAGTGCTTGATCGACACGCCGCGGCGCGTCTGTTCTTCGTACAGGAACGCCTCGACCAGCAGCGAGGTTGCAAGGATCTTGTTGCGCGGGCTGTACAGCAGGTTCGCGCGCGGTACGTGCGTCGCGCACACCGGCTTGCACTTGCCGCAGCGCAGGCAGTCCTTCACCGAATCGGCGATCGCGCCGATGTCGGACTGCTTCATGATCAGCGACTCGTACCCCATCAGCCCGAAGCTCGGCGTATAGGCGTTGCGCAGATCGGCGCCTTCGAGCAGCTTGCCCTTGTTGAAGCGGCCGTTCGGGTCGACGCGCTGCTTGTACGCGCGGAATTCGGCGATCTCGTCGTCGGTCAGGAACTCGAGCTTCGTGATGCCGATGCCGTGCTCGCCGGAAATCACGCCGTCGAGCGAACGCGCGAGCGTCATGATGCGTGCGACCGCCGCGTGGGCGTCCTGCAGCATCTCGTAGTTGTCGGAGTTGACCGGCAGGTTGGTGTGGACGTTGCCGTCGCCCGCGTGCATGTGCAGCGCGACGAACACGCGGCCGCGCAGCACCTGCTTGTGGATCGCCTGCGCCTCGTCGAGGATCTGCTTGAACGCGCCGCCGTTGAAGATCGCGCGCAGCTCGGCGCGGATCTCCTGCTTCCACGAGATGCGCACCGTGCGGTCTTGCGTGATGTGGAACACGGTCGCGCCCGGCTGCTCGTCCGCTCGATCGGCGAACTTCTCGGCAAGCGCCTCGTAGCCGAGCTGCACCAGGTAGTGCTGCGCCTCGCGCAGCGGCTGGTCGAGCCGGTCGCGCACGAATTCCCAGCGTGCCCGCACGCGCTTGAGCAGCTCCAGCGCCTGCTGGACCCGGTCTTCGAGCAGTTCGGCGCTCGGGATCTCGTTCGCGTCGTCGGTCTTGCCGAGCGGCAGGTTGCCGGCACGGAAAAACGCTTCCAGCGCGTCGACGAGCTGCAGCTTGTTCTTCAGCGACAGCTCGATGTTGATCCGCTCGATGCCGTCGGTGTACTCGCCCATCCGGTTCAGCGGGATCACGACGTCTTCGTTGATCTTGAACGCGTTCGTGTGCTTCGCGATCGCGGCCGTGCGGCTGCGGTCGAGCCAGAAGCGCTTGCGCGCCTCCGCGCTGACCGCGACGAAGCCTTCGCCGCTCTTGCCGTTCGCCATCCGGATCACTTCGGACGTGGCGTGCGCGACCGCATCGGCATCGTCACCGACGATGTCGCCGATCAGCACCATCTTGGGGAATGAATTGCGCTTGCTCTTGGTCGCGTAGCCGACCGCGCGCAGGTAGCGCTCGTCGAGGTGCTCGAGGCCCGCGAGGATCGCGCCGCCCTGCTTCGACGTTTCGAACAGGTAATCCTTGATCTCGACGATGCTCGGGATCGCTTCGCGCGCCTGGCCGAAGAATTCGAGGCAGACGGTGCGCGTGTGCGCGGGCATCTTGTGCAGCACCCAGCGCGCGGACGTGATGAGCCCGTCGCAGCCCTCCTTCTGCACGCCCGGCAGGCCGGCGAGGAACTTGTCGGTCACGTCCTTGCCGAGCCCTTCCTTGCGGAACCGGCGGCCTTCGATCTCGAGCATCTCGCTCTTCAGCAGCTTCTCGCCCGGCGCGCAGGCGCCGTCGAACCACTTCAGCTCGAAACGCGCGACCGCGATGTCGTGGATCTTGCCCTGGTTGTGCTCGTGGCGCGTGACTTCGAGCCAGTTGCCGTCCGGGTCGACCATCCGCCACCAGGCCAGGTTGTCGAGCGCGGTACCCCACAGCACGGCCTTCTTGCCGCCAGCGTTCATCGCGACGTTGCCGCCGATGCACGATGCGTCGAGCGAGGTCGGATCGACCGCGAACACGTAGCCGGCCGCTTCCGCCGCCTCGGTCACGCGGCGCGTGACGACGCCCGCGCCGGAGAAGATCGTCGGCACCTTGTGCGCGACACCCGGCAGCTCGGTCAGCTCGACCGCGCCGAGCTGTTCGAGCTTCTCGGTGTTGATCACCGCGGAGAACGGCGTGAGCGGCACCGCGCCGCCCGTGTAGCCCGTGCCACCGCCGCGCGGGATCACGGTCAGGCCGAGCTCGAAGCAGGCCTTGATGAGGCCGGCGATCTCGGCCTCGCTATCGGGGGTCAGCACGACGAACGGGTATTCGACGCGCCAGTCGGTCGCGTCGGTCACGTGCGACACGCGCGACAGCCCGTCGAAACGGATGTTGTCCTTCTGCGTGCAGCGGCCGAGCGCCTTGGTCGCGCGGCGGCGCAGGTCGGCCATCTTCTCGAATTCGTCGGCGAACTCGTTGACCGCGCGCTGCGCGGCGGTCTCGAGCATCTCGACGCGCGACGCGCGCTCGCGGCCCGCGTCGTCGCGATGCTCGGTGAGATCCGCACTGCGGCGCTTGCCGATTTCGGTCAGGCGGTGGTTCAGCGCCTCGATCAGCAGCGCGCGGCGCTTCGGGTTGTCGAGCAGGTCGTCCTGCAGGTACGGATTGCGGCGCACGACCCAGATGTCGCCGAGCACTTCATACAGCATCCGTGCCGAGCGGCCCGTGCGGCGCTCGGCGCGCAATTCGTGAAGCACCGACCACGCTTCTTCGCCGAGCAGGCGGATCACGATCTCGCGATCCGAGAAGGACGTGTAGTTGTAGGGAATCTCGCGCAAACGGGGCGCGGGGTCGGCGGCGACGGCGGCGGCCGCGCCATGCGGATCGAAAACTTGTGGTGCGTTCATGTTCGGACGACTCGGAGGGCCGATACACCGTGCACGGGCGTCGGCAAGCGCGTGGGCGCAATCTTGGGGAAATCTGTTCTGTTACCAGGCGCGCGGCTGTCCTTCTTGGGGCCGGAGCGGGCGACTCGCCCCTCCTGGCCGGCGACAGGGCCTGGCGGCACTCGGAACGATCAGCACGATCGCGCGCGGCGCGCATGCCGTTCGGCCGCGGGGCTGGCTGCGCGCGGCGTCGGCTTCAACGGTGCGATCCGAGGGTGCCTCTGCATCTTCCGATCCTTGATTCAAAACGGAATTCTAACCCATGATCGGGCCATGCGTGGCACGTCGGACAGGTCGTGGGGCTATCGCCGCGAGCCGCGCCAGGACTGGCTCGGCGCGATTTCGCGCGACCATTCGCCGTCCGTCCGGTCGGTAACCATGCAGTTAAACCGCTAAAACGGGGCCGCGCGAGCGCGCCGACGCCCCGCCCGCACGGCCCGGCGGGCACGCGCTCGGCATGCCGCTTGCATGCGGGCGGACCCTTGGCGCTATCATTGATCCTTTACCGTCTGCTTTCCGCACTGCACGCGAGCGCCCATGGCATCCCACGATTACCTGAAGAAAATCCTCACCGCGCGCGTCTACGACGTCGCGATCGAGACGGAACTCGAATCCGCCCGCATCCTGTCCGCCCGGCTGCGCAATGCGGTCTACCTGAAGCGCGAGGACAACCAGCCGGTGTTCTCGTTCAAGCTGCGCGGCGCGTACAACAAGATGGCGCACATTCCGGCGGACGCGCTCGCGCGCGGCGTGATTACCGCGTCGGCCGGCAACCACGCGCAGGGCGTCGCGTTCTCGGCGGCCCGGATGGGCGTGAAGGCGGTGATCGTCGTGCCCGTCACGACGCCGCAGGTGAAGGTCGATGCGGTGCGCGCGCACGGCGGCCCGAGCGTCGAGGTGATCCAGGCCGGCGAGTCGTACAGCGACGCGTATGCACACGCGGTCAAGGTGCAGGAAGAGCGCGGCCTCACGTTCGTCCACCCGTTCGACGATCCGTACGTGATCGCCGGCCAGGGCACGATCGCGATGGAAATCCTGCGCCAGCACCAGGGCCCGATCCATGCGATCTTCGTGCCGATCGGCGGCGGCGGGCTCGCGTCCGGCGTCGCGGCCTACGTGAAGGCGGTGCGCCCGGAGATCAAGGTGATCGGCGTGCAGGCCGAAGATTCGTGCGCGATGGCGCAATCGCTGGAAGCCGGCAAGCGTGTCGAGCTGAGCGAGGTCGGCCTGTTCGCGGACGGCACCGCCGTGAAGCTGGTCGGCGAAGAAACCTTCCGCCTCTGCAGCGAATACCTCGACGGCGTCGTGACGGTGAACACCGACGCACTGTGCGCGGCGATCAAGGACGTCTTCCAGGACACGCGCAGCGTGCTCGAACCGTCCGGCGCGCTCGCGGTCGCGGGCGCGAAGCTCTACGCGGAACGCGAAGGCATCGAGAACCAGACGCTCGTCGCGGTCACGTCCGGCGCGAACATGAACTTCGACCGGATGCGTTTCGTCGCCGAGCGCGCGGAAGTGGGTGAAGCGCGCGAAGCCGTGTTCGCGGTCACGATCCCCGAGGAGCGCGGCAGCTTCAAGCGCTTCTGCTCGCTCGTCGGCGACCGCAACGTCACCGAGTTCAACTACCGGATCGCCGATGCGCAGGCCGCACACATCTTCGTCGGCGTGCAGATCAAGCGCCGCGGCGAATCGGCCGAGATCGCGGCGAACTTCGAATCGCACGGCTTCAAGAGCGTCGACCTGACGCACGACGAGCTGTCGAAGGAACACATCCGCTACATGGTGGGCGGCCGCTCGCCGCTCGCGCTCGACGAGCGCCTGTTCCGCTTCGAATTCCCGGAACGGCCGGGCGCGCTGATGAAGTTCCTGTCGTCGATGGCGCCGGACTGGAACATCAGCCTGTTCCATTACCGTAACCAGGGCGCGGACTACAGCTCGATCCTCGTGGGGCTGCAGGTGCCGCAGGCCGATCGCGCCGAATTCGAACGCTTCCTCGCGGCACTCGGCTATCCGTATGTCGAGGAGAGCGCCAACCCGGCTTACCGCCTCTTCCTGTCGTAAAGGCGTCACGCATGAATCCCGAACATTCCCCGCTCGGCAAGGCCACCGTCTACGCCGCCCAGTACGACGCGTCGCTGCTGTTCCCGATCCCGCGCGCCGGCGCGCGCGAGCAGCTCGGCATCACGTCGGCGCTGCCGTTCTTCGGCACCGACATCTGGAACGCCTACGAGCTGTCGTGGCTCAACGCGCGCGGCAAGCCGCAGATCGCCGTTGCGACCTTCTACGTGCCGGCCGAATCGCCGAACATCGTCGAATCGAAGTCGTTCAAGCTGTATCTCGGCTCGTTCGCGCAGACGAAGTTCGACGCGATCGACGCGGTACGCGACGCGCTGAAGCGCGACGTGTCGGCCGCGTGCGGCGCGACCGTCTCCGTGCAGCTCGTGTCGCCGCACGATTTCGGCAAGCTCGAAATGGAAGAGCTCGACGGGCTGTCGCTCGACCGGCTCGACCTCGACACCGACGTGTACGAACCCGACCCGTCGCTGCTGTCGGCCGCCGAGGATGAAGCACCGGTCGAGGAGACGCTCGTGTCCGACCTGCTGCGCTCGAACTGCCCGGTCACCGGCCAGCCCGACTGGGGCAGCGTGCAGATCCACTACGTCGGGCCGCAGATCGATCACGCGGGCCTGCTGCGCTACATCATCTCGTTCCGCAACCACACAGGCTTTCACGAGCAGTGCGTCGAGCGGATCTTCCTCGACATCCTGCACGCGTGCAAACCGGTGAAGCTCGCGGTGTATGCGCGCTATACGCGCCGCGGCGGGCTCGACATCAACCCGTTCCGCACCAACTACAACCAGCCGATGCCGGACAACGCGCGCAACGCGCGGCAGTGACGGCGGCGGGCGGCCGCCGCGGTGTGCAGTCGGCAACGCGCGGACCACCCCAGACAAAACAGCCCGGCCGGGTTCAACCGGCCGGGCTGTTTTTCATTGCGCGGACAAGCACGGTCGGCCTGCGGTCACCCGCTCACCGGCCGCTCCGGGAGAATCTCCACGAGGCGCAACAGGTAGCCGTCGGGATCCTGCACCAGCATCTCGACCTGGCCATGCTCGATCTCGTCCTCCCGATACCAGGACGTGCGCGGCTCGACGAACAGCGTCACGCCCGCGGCGCGAATCCTGTCGAGGATCGGATCGAGCGCATCGACCTCGATCTGGAAATTGATCCCGCGCCCGAACGGCGGCTCCAGCGGGCCGGTCAACCAGCTCTCCGGGCTGTGCTGTTCGAGCATCAGTTGAGCGCCCCCGATCTCGAGATAGGCGAACCCGTCCTCCGGACGCTCGAAGCGAATCCGGAATCCGAGCACGTCGCGATAGAAGCAAATGCTTCCGGCAAGGTCCGAGCAAATCAGCTCCGGCACCAGCGCAGCCCATTCCATGCATGTCCTCCCCATATGGTCATGCGGCACCTTACATGAACGGGCGGGATGCGTTGCGGCGGTTGCGGCCTCGGGAACACCGACCACCGGTCGACCGGTGTCCCGCCCATGACAAAACGGGCCCGGCGCACGTGAATGCGCCGGGCCCGTTGCGTAGCGGTTCGCCGTTGCGGTGTTACTTCGCCGGCGCCTTGTACGCGATGCAGTCGACTTCGACCTTGCAGTCGATGACCATGCTCGACTGCACGCACGCGCGTGCCGGCGGATGCTCGCCGAAGTACGAAATGAACACCTTGTTGAACGACGCGAAATCGCGCGCGTCGTCGAGCCACACGCCGCAGCGCACGACGTGCTCGAGGCCGTAGCCGGCTTCCTTCAGGATCGCGATCACGTTCTCGATCGTCTGCTTCGACTGCGTGACGATGCCGCCTTCGACGACCTCGCCGTTCACCATCGGCGTCTGGCCCGACACGTACAGCCAGCCGTCGGCCTCGACCGCGCGTGCGAACGGCATCACCTGGCCGCCCGTGCCCTTCGCTTCGCCTACGCCATATCGCTTCATCGTTTCACTCCTTGTTTCGGTTACGGATGCGCGCACCGACAGCGGCACGCGCGGCAGATCGGAACAACCACCGCGTTCAGAACGCGGCGTCGGCACTCGCCGGCACGCGCTCGCCGCGCGCGACGAAGCCGCCGGCGCGCTCGCCGGTCGGCTGGCCGTTTTCATACGTGAGCACGCCGTTCACCCACACGGCGTCGATCCCGTGCGCGGGCTGCTGCGGCTTCTCGAACGTCGCGGCGTCGATCACGCTCGCCGGATCGAACAGCACGAGATCCGCGTGGTAGCCCACATGCACCTCGCCGCGTCGCGCGATCCCGTAGCGGCGCGCGGACAGCGACGTCATCTTGCGGATCGCCTCCTCGAGCGGCAGCAGGTTCGTGTCGCGCACATAGTGGCCGAGCACGCGCGGGAACGCGCCCCACAGCCGCGGATGCGGCAGCGGATCGTTCGGCAGGCCGTCGGAGCCGACCATCGTCGCGGGATGCGACAGGATCCGGCGCACGTCGTCCTCCGACATGTTGTGGTACACGGCGCCCGCCGGGCGGATGCGCTGCGCGGCTTCCTGCTCGGTCACGCCCCACTCGGCCGCGATCGCCTTCAGCAGCTTGCCCGCCACTTCCGGGTGCGGCTCGGACCACGTGATCGTGATGTCGATGTCGCCCGTCACCTGCTTCAGGTCGAGCGTCGACGAGCTGCGGCTGTACGGATAGCAATCGCAGCCGACCGGCTGGTAGCGGCGCGCACCTTCGAGCGATGCGAGCACTTCGGTACTGCGCCCCCAGTTCGACGGGCCCGCGCACTTCAGGTGCGAGATCACGACCGGCACGCGCGCATGGCGGCCGACCTGGTACGCCTCTTCCATCGCATCGAGAATCGCGTCGAACTCGGTGCGCATGTGCGTGGTGTACAGCGCGCCCGCGTTCGCGAGCGGCTCGGCGAGCGCCATCACCTCCTCGGTCGGCGCCGCGAACGCGGAGCCGTACGCGAGGCCCGACGACAGGCCGAGTGCGCCGTTCGCGAGCGCCTCCTCGAGCTGCGTGCGCATGCCGGCGATCTCGCCGTCGGTCGCCGCACGGTCGAGGCGGTCCATCTGGTTGTTGCGCAGCGCCGTGTGGCCGACGAGCGCCGCGACGTTCACGGCCGGACGCGCGTCGTTCACCGCCGCGACGTAGTCGGCGAAGGTCGGGTACAGGAACGCGCCGCGCTCGCCGAGCAGGTTCATCGGATCGGTCGGATCGCCCGCGAGCGTCACCGGCGACGCGCTGATCCCGCAGTTGCCGACGATCACGGTCGTCACGCCCTGCGAGATCTTCGGGATCATCTCCGGTGCGCGGATCACGTGCGTGTCGTCGTGCGTGTGCACGTCGACGAAGCCCGGCGCGAGCGCGCGGCCGTTCGCATCGACGACGTTCTCGGCAAGCCAGTTCGACAGGTTGCCGATCGCCGCGATCACGCCGTTGCGGATCGCGACGTCGCGCGTGACGGGCGGCGCGCCGGTACCGTCGTAAAGCTGCGCGCCGACGATCAGCGTATCGGCGGCTTCGGGATGCGAATGCATGGTCAGTCTCCTACCGGTTGACGGTCTCCGCCGCCGCGGTGCGCATCGAGCGCGTGCTTGATGCGGCGCAGCGATTCTCGGCCCGCATCGCCGAGCCGCAATGCGACTCCGGTGACGAGCACGTCGATCGCCATCATCATCGCGTAGCGCGATGTCGACGGCTTGTAAATGAAATCGGTTTCGAACGCGACGACCGGAATCAGGTGATCGGCAAGCTTCGCGAGCGGCGAAGCCGGTGCAGTGATCGCGATCAGCTTCGCGCCGTAGCGCTTCGCGAGCCGGCAGCTCTCGAGCAGCTCGGGCACGCGGCCGCTCACCGACAGCGCGACGACGACGGTGTCGCGCGACAGCGTCGCGGCCACCATCCGCTGCAGCACGCTGTCCTGGTAGCTCGCGACCGGCCGGCCGAAGCGCACGAGCCGGAAGCGCAACTCGTCGGCGAGCGCGGTCGAGCCGCCGCCCTGCCCGTACACATAGGTCATCTTCGCGCCGGCGAGCAGGTCGGCCGCTGCCTCGAACGACGTATTGCGCAGCAACTGATGGTTGTGCGCGAGCGCCAGGCGGATCTCGTCGTAGACCATCGACGCGGGGCTCGCGTCGTCGCCCGGTGCGTCGTCGGACGGCACCAGAAAGCGCTGCCCGACGGCCGCCGCCTGCGCGACCAGCACCTTCAGCTCGCGCACGTCGCGGCAGCCGACCGCTTTCGCGAAACGCGTGACCGTCGCGACGCTGACCTCCGCGTCGCGTGCAAGCGCGCCGATGCTGGCATGCGCGGCGCGCGCCAGGTCGGCGAGGATGAACGCGGCGACCTTGCGCTCGGCTTCGCGCAGCTCGGGCGCGCATTCGGCGATCCGCGCGACGATGTCGAGGACCGGCGGAGCGGCCGGAGCCGGATGGCGTTCGGCCGCGAGCGGAACGGACGGGGTGACGGGCGTATTCATCTGCGGAAAAGGGTGTGAAGCTCGATGTTACTAAATAACATCACCGCGCCGATGCTACTTTCTGTACCATCGGCGTGTCAACTTCAGTGCAATGCATAGTGATGATGGAGCGGGATGACATGAAAGTTACAAACTATCAGGAAGCGACGATCGATCCGTTTGGCAAGGGTCTCGGCAATCTGCCGAGCGCGAGCGTGCCGCTCGGCGACGCAGGCCGCCTCGAGTGGAACCTGCTTGCGGAAGACGTCAGCCTGCCGGCCGCCGTGCTTTACGAAGATCGCATCGAACACAACCTGAACTGGATGCAGGCATTCGTCCAGAAGTACGGTGTCAAGTTCGCGCCGCACGGCAAGACGACGATGGCGCCGCAACTGTTCCGCCGCCAGCTCGACGCCGGCGCGTGGGGCATCACGCTCGCGACCGCGCACCAGACGCAGGCGGCGTATCACGGCGGCGTGCGGCGCGTGCTGCTCGCGAACCAGCTGGTCGGCCGCCAGAACATGACGATCATCGCCGGGCTGCTGTCCGATCCCGACTTCGAATTCTTCTGTCTCGTCGATTCGGCGGAGAGCGTCGACCAGCTCGGCCGCTTCTTCGGCGCACTGAAGAAGCCGCTGAACGTGCTGCTCGAGCTCGGCGTGCCGGGCGGCCGCGCGGGCGTACGCGATGCCGCGCAGCGCGAGGCCGTGCTGGCCGCGATCGCGCGCTATCCGGACACGCTGAAGCTGGCCGGTATCGAACTGTACGAAGGCGTGCTGAAGGAGGAAGGCGAGATCCGCACGTTCCTGCAGGAAGCGGTCGAGCTCACGCGCGAACTGGCCGAAGCAGGCCGCTTCGCGCGTACGCCGGCGATCCTGTCCGGCGCCGGCTCGGCGTGGTACGACGTGGTCGCGGAAGAATTCGCGAAGGCGTCCAACGCCGGCTTCGCGGAAGTCGTGCTGCGTCCGGGCTGCTACCTGACGCACGACGTCGGCATCTACAAGAAAGCGCAGACCGACGTGTTCGCGCGCAACCCGATCGCACGCACGATGGGTGAAGGGCTGCTGCCCGCGCTGCAGCTGTGGGCCTATGTGCAGTCGGTGCCGGAGGCTGATCGCGCGATCGTCGCGCTCGGCAAGCGCGACGCAGCGTTCGACGCGGGGCTGCCGGAGCCGGCGCGCCACTTCCGCCCGGGCCGCGACACCGCGCCGCGCAACGTCGCCGCCACCGAAGGCTGGGCCGTCACCGGGATGATGGACCAGCACGCGTACCTGCAGATCCCGCCGGGCGCGGACGTGAAGGTGGGCGACATGGTCGCGTTCGACATCTCGCACCCGTGCCTGACGTTCGACAAGTGGCGCCAGGTGCTCGTGCTCGATCCGCAGTTCAGCGTGACGGAAGTCGTCGAAACCTTCTTCTGATACCCGTTGCGCGCACCGCCCCGCCGCTCGCGCGGGGCGGCCGTCACGCGCGCTTCAAGCGGCCGGAGTACACTGCGCTTTCGTCCTCGGGGCCCCAGGCGGGCGTTGCACGCGCCTGTCGCGCGGGCCCTCAACGCAGCTCCACTGGAGAAAGCCATGGCCGCGAAGAAGATCCTGTTCCTGACCGGCGATTTCGCCGAAGACTACGAAACGATGGTGCCGTTCCAGGCGCTGCAGGCCGTTGGCCACCACGTCGATGCAGTCTGCCCGGGCAAGCGCGCGGGCGACAAGATCAAGACCGCGATCCATGATTTCGAAGGCGACCAGACCTACACTGAGAAGCCCGGCCACCAGTTCACGCTGAACGCCGCGTTCGACGACGTCGACGCATCGCGCTACGACGCGCTCGCGATCGCGGGCGGCCGTGCCCCCGAATATCTGCGACTCGATCCGAAAGTGATCTCGCTCGTACGCGAGTTCGCCGAAGCCGGCAAGCCGATCGCCGCGATCTGCCACGCGGCGCAACTGCTCGCGGCCGCCGACGTGATCCGCGGCAAGCGCATCTCGGCCTACCCGGCGTGCGCGCCCGAGGTGAAGCTCGCGGGCGGCGAATACGCCGACATCCCGGTCGACGCGGCCGTGACCGACGCGCCGTTCGTCACCGCGCCCGCGTGGCCCGCGCATCCGGCGTGGCTCGCGCAGTTCCTCGTGCTGCTGGGAACGCGCATCGAGCTTTGAACCCGCTGTGAACCGGAAGTGAATTGAGATGAGGCGAAGGGCCGGGCCGGCGGCGGATGCACGCCGCCCTGCCCCGCGCTTCAGCGCGCGGCCGGCGTCGAGCCGACGTCCGCGATCCGCGACTCCAGCATCGCCAGCGCGCCCGACAGTGCATTCAGCACGTCGTCCGGCAATTGCGCCATCGTCTGTTCGAGAAACGCCTTGCGGCGCGGCAGGCAGGCGTCGAACGCGGCGCGGCCGTCGTCCGTCAGCGTCACGTTGGTCACGCGATTGTCGCGTGCGTCGGATTCACGCTGGATCCAGCCGAGCGCATCGAGCGACTTCAACTGGCGCGTGAGCGCGCCCGGATCGACGCGCAGCACTTCGACGAGCTTCTTCTGCGACGAATGCCCGCCCATCGTGTGCAATGCGACCATGATGCGCCAGCGCGGCATCGGTTGCCCGACGTGCGCCTCGAACGCGGTCATGAACGCGCGATACGTGCGTCCGAATTGCTGCAAGATCGCGACGCGGTCCTGTTCTTCCATGCGCTCAGTTCTACTCGTTCAATCGTTCAGTCGGCCGCGACATGCGGTTCGATCTTGTGCCGCAGCGCGATCGGCGGCACGCGGCGGCACTGCCACACCGACACCACGGCGACGACCGCCGCCATCGCGACGCCCAGGTGAATCGCGCCAACGAGCGATTCGCGGGCCGCTTCCAGCAGCAGCGCGCCATTATGCCCGGCACGCGTCAGCTCCGCGACCAGGCCGCCCTGCGCGGCGCGATCGATCAGGATCTGGGGATCGGCGAGCTGCGCATGCCACTGCATCGCATGGTCGGCCGACAGCGCATTGCGCACGCCGCTCGAATACATCTGGTTGACGAGCGTGCCGGTCAGCGCGGTGCCGACCATCCCGCCGACCATCCGCAGCGACTGCAGCAGCGCCGTCGCGATGCCGAGATGCTCGCGGCCGGCCGTCTGCTGCGCGAATACCGTGAGGTTCGGCAGCACGAAGCCGAGCCCGATGCCGCCCGCGACCATCAGCGCCATCAGCACCCACTTCGGTGTCGTGTGGGTCGACACGACGATGCCCGCGCAGGTGATCGCGAACAGCACGAAGCCGACGTGCAGCATCGCGTTCGGATTGCGGATGCGCGTGACGACCCGGCCATTCATGATGCTGCCGATCGTGATGAACACGACGAGCGGCGTGATCACAAGCCCCGCCTCCTTCGGCGACATCCCGAACCCGCCCTGGAACAGCAGCGGCGCGTAGAACAGCAGCGAGAACATCGAGAAGCCGGCGAGGATCGCCAGCACGAAGAGTGCCGACAGCGCGCGGTTGCCGAACATGTCGAACGGCAAAATCGGCTGCGCGCAACGCTTCTCCCAGCGCCACAGGCCGAAACCGGCCGCGACCGCGACGACGAGCAGCAGCGACGCCCAGCTCGCGACGCCGTACTTCGGTAACCATTCGACGAACAGCTGCAGCGCGCCGAGCGACAGCGCGATCAGCAGCGCGCCCGGCCAGTCGAGCCGCATCTTGCGATCGTGCTCGACGTGGCGCAGATGCGGCAGGTAGCGCCACACGAACAGCAGCGACAGCAGGCCCACCGGCAGGTTCACGTAGAACACCGAGCGCCAGCCGAACGACTGGGTCAGCACGCCGCCGAGCGACGGGCCGACCGCGTTCGCGATACCGAACGCGGAGCTCATCAGCACCTGCCAGCGCAGCCGGACGACGGAATCGGGGAACAGGTCGGGAATGCATGCGAACGCGGTGCCGACCAGCATCCCGCCACCGATCCCCTGCAGCCCGCGCGCGAGCACGAGCATCAGCATGTCGTTCGCCATCCCGCAAAGTACGGACGCGGCGGTGAACACGACGATCGACGCAATGACGAACGGCTTGCGGCCGTAATAGTCACCGAGCCGGCCGAAGATCGGCACCGTGATCACGGAACTGAGCAGGTACGAGGTCGCAACCCACGCGTACAGGTCGAAGCCGCGCAGCTCGGCGACGATGGTCGGCAGCGCGGTGCCGACGACGGTCTGGTCGAGCGCGACCAGCATGGTGACAAATGAGATCCCGATCATCGCCAGCAGCGATTCGCGGAACGGCAGGACTTGCCCGCTTGAATGGTGGGCGGCAGTATGGACGGCCATTTTTTGTTGGCGCAACTTTTGACGTGTCAAACAATCTCAAAATTCTAGCACGCCGGAGTAATCTAGGCTGGCGACGGTCAAATCGAACCAGACCGCCAAGGAGAAAGATGGAACCGATTTCAATTACCCCCGCGCCCACGCTGTCGCCGGAGGATCGGGACGCGCTGTGGCGCGCGAAGCAGGTGCTGGAAAGCCCGTCGCTGACGATGAAGCTGACGGGCATGCTCGGCGCGCCGGTCGAGAAAATGATCGCCCGGCTGCCGGATTTCGCGACCGGCAAGATCAACGACGCGACGCAGCTCGCGCTGCGCAAGTGCCTGAACATCGCGCTGCGCACGCTTGGCAAGCCGCCCGCGCCGGACGCCGAGCCCGACAAGCCGAGCAACCTGCTGCACAAGCTCGCAGTCGCGACGACCGGCGCGGCGGGCGGTGCGTTCGGCTTTCTCGCGCTGCCGGTCGAGCTGCCGGTGACGACGACGCTGATCTTCCGCTCGGTGTGCGACATCGCGCGCAGCGAGGGTGAAGACCTGAGCTCGGTCGATACGCAGTTGCAATGCCTGGCCGTGCTCGGCATGGGCGGCAACCCGGACAAGCAGGAAGAGGACGCCGATCTCGGCTATTTCGTGCTGCGCGGCGCGCTCGCGCAGGCGATCTCGAAGGCATCGTCCGACATCACGACGAAGGGCATCGCCGCGCACAGCTCGGCGGCCGTGTTCAAGCTCGTGCAGACGGTGGCGTCGCGCTTCTCGGTGCAGGTGACCGAGCAGATGGCCGCAAAGTCGATTCCGGCGATCGGCGCCGTGCTCGGCGCGACCGTCAATACGCTGTTCATCGACCACTTCCAGCAGATGGCGCACGGCCACTTCACCGTGCGCCGGCTCGAGCGCAAGTACGGCTCGGTGGCCGTCAAGGCCGCCTATCAGGCAATCGACGCCTCGCCGGCCCGCTGAACCGCACGTTCGACCGCGACGCGGCGCAGGAACGCGGCCGCGCGGTCGAGCGCGTCACGCGCTTCCGGCACCATCGGCGCATACAGCTGCCACACGTGCGGCATGTCCGGCCACACCTCGATCTCCACCGCTACCCCGGCCGCCTTCGCCTTCTCCGCGACGCGGCGCGAATCGTCGAGCAGCACCTCGGTGCTGCCGACCTGGATATACAGCGGCGGCAGGCCCGCGAAATCCGCATAGAGCGGCGATGCGTACGGATTCGTGCCCGGCTCGTCGCCCAGGTACAGCTTCGCGGCCTTCGGCAGCGCCGCGCCCGCGAACATCGGATCGGCGCCG
>NZ_JAAGPG010000144.1:0-17977 GCF_017104665.1 Burkholderia sp. Se-20378
CGCTGCCGATCTCACGCGGCGCGGCCGGCTGGCCGCCCGGCGCACTGCCGGCGGCAACCGCCGGCTCGAACGCGAGCATCCGCAGCAGCGTCATCGTGAAACCGGCGTACTCGTCCGGCGCCAGGCCGAGCTCGGCGCGACCGACGGTCGCGATCTGATAGAACAACTGGACTTGCTCGGGGCTCAGCGTGTCGGCGAAACGGCGCAGGTCGCCTGCTTCGGGCCATTCGTCGAGCACCGAGCCCGGCGCGAACTGCGCCCACGCGATCCGGTGCAGCAGGCTCGCAAGATCCTGCAGTGCGGTCGAGAACGACAGGCTGCGCAGCGACATCTCGTCGGCAATCGCGAGGATTTCCGGGCCGCTGCCCGCGGCAAGCGCGTCGAGCAGACGCACCATGTAAGTCTGGTCGAGCGCGCCGAGCATGCCCGACACGGCCGACTCGGTCACTTCGTTCGCCGAATAGGCGATCGCCTGGTCGGTGAGCGACAGCGCATCGCGCATGCTGCCCTGTGCGGCACGCGCAAGCAGGCGCAGTGCCTGCGGCTCGAACGTGATCTGCTCTTCGCCGAGAATCCGCTCGAGATGCGACACGATGTGCCCGGCCGGCATCTGCTTCAGATTGAACTGCAGGCAGCGCGACAGCACGGTGACGGGAATTTTTTGCGGATCGGTCGTCGCGAGGATGAACTTGACGTGCGGCGGCGGCTCCTCGAGCGTCTTCAGCATCGCGTTGAACGCGTGATTCGTCAGCATGTGCACTTCGTCGATCATGTAGACCTTGAAGCGCGCATCGACGGGCGCGTACACCGCGCGCTCGAGCAGCGCGGCCATTTCATCGACGCCGCGGTTGCTCGCGGCATCCATCTCGACGTAATCGACGAAACGCCCTTCGTCGATCTCGCGACAGGCGCGACACACACCGCACGGCTGCGACGTGACGCCGGTTTCACAGTTGAGTGCCTTGGCGAAGATCCGCGACAGCGTCGTCTTGCCGACACCGCGGGTTCCGGTAAACAGATAGGCGTGATGGAGACGCCCGCCGTCGAGCGCGTGCGTAAGCGCCCTGACGACGTGCTCCTGGCCGACGAGCGAAGCGAAATCCTTCGGACGCCACTTGCGTGCGAGAACTTGATAGGTCATCGGGAAATTGTATCAGTAACGCTGCGTCGCGCCGACACGCGAAACGGTGCGGAAGACAGGCAACGGGCAGGTAAAACGGAGTGTGATGCAGAAATAAAAACGCCCTGCGAATGGGGCGAGAAGGAAGGTGACGAGCCCAACCCTCGGCACTGGCGGAAAACGATTGTGGCTGCTTCGTTCCCGACCTGACCAGGTTCACCGCCCCACCATGCGAGGAGGCCCGTCACGGCATATTCTATCACCGCTTCCGGATGAATGCGACCGTTTGTTCGCACCAATGCGCATATGACCCGACAAACCGACGCGCGCCGGGCTGCAGGAAGCTCGCCCGATGCGAATTGCATGCGCACCCACCCCTTGTAATTTACGGGCCGGCCTCCACCTGCTGGACACAACGGTCGAACGTCGCGTCGTACCCCTACTCGCGTAGCGGCTACTATCGCCGCCCGCAGCAGATAGCAATTTAGGCTAATATGACGCCCGAACGACCCGCGAGCCGCGGCATGCAGCGCTTACACCCCTCCTTTCCGGAGAGCGGAGTGACCTGCCGCAGCGGCCGGCCGCCAACGGCAGCCGGTACGCCGCAACGCGCAAGCAGGCAGTCCCCGAACCGTAAGAGGTATTGACCCAATGAGCGAACAGATCAAACACATCAGCGACGCATCGTTCGAACAGGACGTCGTCAAGTCCGACAAGCCCGTGCTCGTCGATTTCTGGGCCGAATGGTGCGGCCCGTGCAAGATGATCGCCCCGATCCTCGACGAAGTCGCGAAGGACTACGGCGACAAGCTGCAGATCGCGAAGATCAACGTCGACGACAACCAGGCAACGCCCGCGAAGTTCGGCGTGCGCGGCATCCCGACGCTGATCTTGTTCAAGAACGGCGCGGCCGCCGCGCAGAAGGTCGGCGCGCTGTCGAAGTCGCAGCTCACCGCATTCCTGGACAGCCACCTGTAATACAGGCAGTTCCGCGGACGTGTTGTCAACCGGCAACACGTCCGTCGACAAGCCGCCGATCGCTCGCTCAAGCGCGAATCGGCCTATGCTAGAATTAAAAAACGTCTACAAGACGCATTTAAGTCTCTGAGCGCTTCCGCTCGCCCTCCTCCCTTTATTTCTTTCGTCGTCTCCTCCCTGGCGGGTTCTCCGTATGCATTTATCCGAGCTCAAGTCTCTGCACGTCTCCGAACTGATCGAAATGGCCAATGGCCTGGAGATCGAAAACGCGAACCGCCTGCGCAAGCAGGAGTTGATGTTTGCCATTCTTAAAAAACGCGCCAAGACGGGTGAGACGATCTTCGGCGACGGTACGCTCGAAGTGCTGCCGGACGGCTTCGGCTTCCTGCGCTCGCCGGAAATGTCGTACCTCGCGAGCACCGACGACATCTATATCAGCCCGTCGCAGATCCGCCGCTTCAACCTGCACACCGGCGACACCATCGAAGGTGAAGTCCGCACGCCGAAGGACGGCGAGCGCTACTTCGCGCTGGTGAAGGTCGACAAAGTCAACGGGCAGCCGCCCGAGGCCTCGAAACACAAGATCATGTTCGAGAACCTCACGCCGCTGCACCCGAACAAGCCGCTGTCGCTCGAACGCGAAATGCGCGGCGAGGAAAACGTCACGGGCCGCATCATCGACATGATCGCGCCGATCGGCAAGGGCCAGCGCGGCCTGCTCGTCGCGTCGCCGAAGTCGGGCAAGACCGTGATGCTCCAGCACATCGCACACGCGATCAAGCAGAACCACCCGGACGTGATCCTGTTCGTGCTGCTGATCGACGAGCGCCCTGAAGAAGTGACCGAAATGCAGCGTTCGGTCGCCGGCGAAGTGATCGCATCGACGTTCGACGAACCGGCCACGCGTCACGTCCAGGTCGCCGAAATGGTGATCGAGAAGGCCAAGCGCCTCGTCGAAATGAAGCACGACGTCGTGATTCTGCTCGACTCGATCACGCGTCTCGCACGCGCGTACAACACCGTGATCCCGGCATCGGGCAAGGTGCTGACGGGTGGTGTCGACGCAAACGCACTGCAGCGTCCGAAGCGCTTCTTCGGCGCGGCGCGCAACATCGAGGAAGGCGGTTCGCTGACGATCATCGGCACCGCGCTGATCGAAACCGGCAGCCGCATGGACGACGTGATCTACGAAGAGTTCAAGGGCACCGGCAACATGGAAGTGCACCTCGAGCGACGCCTCGCGGAAAAGCGCGTGTATCCGTCGATCAACCTGAACAAGTCGGGCACGCGTCGTGAAGAAATGCTGATCAAGCCCGAGATCCTTCAGAAGATCTGGGTGCTGCGCAAGTTCATCCACGACATGGACGAAGTCGAAGCGATGGAATTCCTGCTCGACAAGATCCGCCAGACGAAGAGCAACTCCGAGTTCTTCGACCTGATGCGCCGCGGCGGCTGATCGCCCTCGCCCCGCATCAAAAAGACGGCCGCCCGCGCATCCTGCCCGGCGGCCGTTTTTCGGCGCCAACCTGAACGTGAACGTACAGGTTGATCTATAATCGCGCCATCGCCCACATCGAATCTCCCGCCTCCCGATGCCGAACGACGCCCCCACCCCGCTGCTGACCGTGAGCGATGCCGCGTCGCGGCTCGGCGTCACGCCGCGCACGCTGAAGTATTACGAAGAGCGCGGGCTCGTCACGCCGTCGCGCAGCGAAGGCCGCTATCGCCTCTACGACGAAGCCGACCTCGAGCGCTTCGCGCGTATCCTGCGGCTGCGGGCGCTCGGCTTCTCGCTGCACGGCATCACCGAAATGCTGAAACGCCCGCTGGAAGAAACGGGCGACGGCCGGCGCCGCTATTCGGACGCGTCGCTGCGCGACATCCGCACTGGCCTTGCCGAGCAGATCGACACGCTCGACCGGCGGATCGCGGCCGTCCAGCGCGAACTGAAGGAAGCCGTCGCGCTGCGCAAGGAACTGCAGCACGACATCGACTACGTCGATCGGCGTCTTGCCGGCGAAAACGCCGATGTGCTGATCGCGCAGCGGCAGGCCGAAGCCGGCACGCGGCGCGCGCGCAAGGCGCGCGAATGAGTGCGATGCCCGGTCGCTCGCCGCTGTGGAGCCGCGCGAACCTGCGCGCGGACCTGTTCCCGTGGGCGCTCGCGCTCGTCACCGGCATCGACTATTTCGACAACGCGATTTTTTCGTTCTTCGCGAGCTACATCGCGGGCGGCATCAACGCATCGCCCGACGAACTCGTGTGGTCGTCGAGCGCCTACGCGGTCACGGCCGTGCTCGGCATCCTGCAGCAGCAATGGTGGGTCGACCGGCTCGGCCATCGCCGCTACGTCGCCGGCTGCATGCTGATGTTCTCGTTCGGCGCGATCGCGGCTGCGCTCGCCGACACGTCGCTCGAACTCGCGTTCGCGCGCGGCTTTCAGGGGTATTTCATCGGCCCGATGATGGGCGCGTGCCGGATCCTGATCCAGATCAGTTTCAAGCCGCAGGAACGGCCGCCCGCGACACGCGCGTTCCTGATCATGATCCTGCTCGGCAGCGCGCTCGCGCCGATCGTCGGCGGCCTGCTCGTCGCGCATTCGACGTGGCGCGCGCTGTTTGCGTGTTCGGCGCCGGCCAGCATCGCGTTCGCGATCCTCGCGCTTCTCACGCTGCCCGATTCGGGCCGGACACCCGACGACGAACGCGGCTCCGGACACTTCTGGCCGTATGTCGTGTTCGCGCTCGCGCAAGGCGCACTGCAGATCGTGCTGCAGCAGGTGCATTACCAGCTCTACAGCGGCTCGCCGATGCTGATCCTGCTGACGATCGCGGGGATCGGCGCGCTTGCGTGGTTCGCGTATCACCAGTGGAACCATCCGACGCCGCTCGTGCGCCTGCACGCGTTCCGCGAACGGACGTTCCAGGTCGGGCTGCTGCTCTACATGTTCTATTACTACGAGTCGACCGGCTTCAGTTACCTGACGTCGCGGTTTCTCGAAGGCGGCCTCGGTTACCCGGTCGAGAACGCCGGGCGGCTGGTGGGCACGATGTCGCTGATTTCGGCCACCGCGCTGTTCGCATACCTGCGTTACGCGAAATTCGTCACGCACAAGAAGTGGTTCGTCGTACCGGGGTTCGCGATCGCCATCGCGGCCGCGCTGTGGATGACGCGCATGACGCCGCAGGTCGGCGAAGCCGCGCTGATCGTCCCACTGCTGCTGCGCGGGCTGCTGCTGCTCTTCATCGTGCTGCCGGTGGCCAACCTGACGTTCCGGATCTTCGCGATCGACGAATACACGCACGGCTACCGGCTGAAGAACATCGTGCGGCAACTGACGATCTCGTTCGCGACGTCGTCGGTGATCATCGTCGAACAGCATCGCGTGGCCGTGCACCAGACACGGCTCGTCGAGCGCGCGAACGTATTCGACCCGGTGTTCCAGCAGACCGTCGAGGCACTGACGCGCAGCTACACAGCCGCCGGCCATGCGCTGAACGAGGCGCATGGCCTCGCAATCGCGTCGATCGCGCGGATGGTCGCGCAACAGGCGTCGTTCCTCGCGTCGCTCGACGGCTTTTACTTCCTGGCGGGTGTGGCGCTGGTCGGCGGCCTCTTTGCGGCATGGCAAAAAGAGATCGATTGAGTTAAAAGACAGGCTTTGGATTTCCGCGAGCCGCCTTCATGCTCTCGAAACTGACCCGCTGGTTCGACGACCGCCGCCGCGACCGCGCGCTGCGCAGCCACCCGATCCCCGATGCGCTGTGGCAGGACACCGTCGAGCGCCTGCCGTTCCTCGCGGCGCTGTCGCCCGACGCGCTCGGCCGGCTGCGCGAACTGACGAGCCTGTTCGTCGCGAAGAAATCGTTCTCGACCGCCCACGGGCTGGAGCTGACCGACGCGATGATCGTCGCGATCGCCGCGCAGGCCTGCCTGCCCGTGCTGAATCTCGACCTGTCGCTGTACGACGGCTGGGTCGGCGTCGTCGTGTATCCGGGCGAGTTCGTGATCCGCAAGACGGTGCAGGACGAGGATGGCGTCGTCCACGAAGTCGAGCAGGATGCCAGCGGCGAGGCCTGGGAAGGCGGCCCCGTGATCTTGTCCTGGGAAGATGCGCAGATGACGGACGGCCGCGACGCATACAACGTCGTGATCCACGAGTTCGCGCACAAGATCGACATGCTCAACGGCGCGGCCGACGGCTATCCGCCCCTATTTCGGCGCTGGCATGCGCCGCACCTCGATGTGCAGGCGTGGGCCGACGTGTTCGAGCACGCGTACGATCAGTTCTGCGCGCGCGTCGATGCGGTGCCGGACCACGCGTGGGCGCGCTTCGAGCGGGATTCGCTGATCGATCCGTATGCGGCCGACCACCCGTCGGAATTCTTCGCGGTATGCAGCGAAGCGCTGTTCGTGCGACCGAAAGCGTTCGAGTCCGAATTTCCGGAGCTGTACCGGCTGCTCGCGCGCTACTACCGGCAGGATCCGGCCGGCGCCGGCGCACTCGACGCACCATGAAAATTATTCGTCAACCATCTGATTTTCTGGCATAATCGCCGTTTTTCGACCTTAGGCAAGTGGCTCGCGCCGGGCTTGGCGTCGTCTGGTTTGCGCAATATGCGCGCTCCGGCACGGCAAGCGGCGGGTTGGCTACCGCTCTCACCAAGGAAAGACCATGAAAGAAGGCATCCACCCGAATTACCGCGAAGTCGTCTTCCAAGACATGTCGAACGGCTTCAAATTCATCACGCGCTCGACGATCCAGACGCGCGAAAACATCGAACTCGACGGCAAGACCTACCCGCTCGCCAAGATCGAAGTGTCGTCGGAATCGCACTCGTTCTACACCGGTCAGCAAAAGATCATGGACACGGCAGGCCGTGTCGAGAAGTTCAAGAACAAGTTCGGCGTTCGCGCCAGCGGCAAGGCGAAGTAAGCTTCGCATTGCATCCGGTGGTTGCATTGCACCGGTACCGCACAAAAGGGCAGCCCAGGCTGCCCTTTTTTGTCTCTGCTCGCCCGGCAGCCGCCAGCCGGCGCCCGGGCAACGACCTGACGCGCAACAGCGGGCGCGTCTACAATGCCGGATGCTCGAAACCGGCTCCACCGCGCGCATTCGCGCCGGCCACCCGCCCATAACAAATCGCTCATCTGCATGAAGCCTGTCGTCCGTCTCACCGCCTCCGCCACGCGCGCGCTACCGCGCTGGCTGCTGCTCACGCTCTGCTTCGTCTACGCAGCGTTCGGCCTGTTCGGCCGCGACCCGTGGAAGAACGAGGACGCGGCAGGCTTCGGCGTGATGTGGACGATGGCCAAGGGCGGCTGGCACGACTGGCTGCTGCCGAACCTGGTCGGCAAGTTCATCACGACCGACGGGCCGCTCGGCTACTGGCTCGGCGCACTGTCGATCCGCGGCCTGGGCCCGTGGGTCGACGCGAGCAACGCGTCGCGCGTCGATACCGGCGTGCTGTTCTGCGTCGCGTGCGCCTTCGTCTGGTATGCGGCCTACCTGCTCGGCCGGCGTGCCGAGGTCCAGCCGTTCAAATACGCATTCGGCGGCGAGCCCGAGCCGCGCGACTACGGCCGCACGCTCGCCGACGGCGCGCTGCTGGTACTCGTCGCCTGCTTCGGCCTCGCGGAGCGCGGGCATGAAACGACGCCGCAGCTCGCGCAGTTCGCGTGGATCGCGATGCTCGTCTACGGGATCGTGCGCGGCATCGACAAGCCGATGCAGGGCGCGCTGTGGTGGGGCCTCGCGATGGGCCTCGTCGCACTGTCCGGCAATCCGGTGCTGGTCGTCGCCCTGCTCGCCGGTACGGCCGTGCTGTGGCTCGTCACGCCCGAGATGCGCAACCTGCGCCTGCCGCTGGTCGGCGTGCCGCTCGCGGCCGCGATCTTCGCGCTGTGGCCGCTCGCCGCGTTCGTCGCGGCGCCCGACGACGCCGCATGGTTCTTCAACCAGTGGATCCACGGCAGCCTGATGCGCTTTTCGGGCCCGCCGACCGCCGTGCTCGGCTATGCGGCGAAGAACCTGCCGCTGTTCACATGGCCCGCGTGGCCGCTCGCGATCTGGGCATGGTGGAGCTGGGCCGGCATGCGCCGCCGGGCGCACGTCGCGATTCCGCTGTCGGTCGCCGTGCCGCTCGTCGCGCTCGTGATCCTGCAGAGCCAGCAGTCGAACCGCATGTACATGCTGTTGCTGCCGCCGCTCGCGGTGCTCGCGACGTTCGCGCTGCCGACCCTCAAGCGCGGCGCGATCAACGCGATCGACTGGTTCGCGGTGCTGAGCTTCACGATCCTCGGCACCTTCGTGTGGCTCGTGTGGCTCGCATCGATCACGGGCTTCCCGCATCCGCTCGCGCGCAACCTCGCGCGCCTCGTGCCCGGCTACGAGCCGCACTTCAAGATCCTGTCGTTCGTCTGCGCGGTGATCGCCACCGTGTGCTGGTGCTTCCTCGTGCGCTGGCGCATCTCGCGGCAGCCGAAAGTGCTGTGGCGCAGCGTCGTGCTGTCGGGTGCGGGCACCACACTGATGTGGGTGCTGCTGATGACCCTGTGGCTGCCGATCGTCAACTACGGCCGGACCTATCGCGACGTCGCGCAGCAGATCGCGGTGCACCTGCCGTCCGACTACGAGTGCATCTCGCCGGTGCGGCTTGGTGACGCGCAGATCGCAACTTTCGCGTATTTCGGCAACATGCGCTTCGATTTCTCCGGCGACTGCGACGTGATCCTGCGCCAGGACCGCGCGGACTTCGGCGAGCCGAGCTCGATGTCGCAATACGTGTGGCGTCTCGTGTGGGAAGGCCGACGCGCCGCCGACCGCGACGAGCGCTTCCGTCTGTACGAGCGCATCGAACGGCCGAAGACGCCCGTCAAGCGACGTCCGCCGCGCCGCCAGCCGGCCGATTGACGATGTTCGGCGACATCCGCCGGATCGTCGGTCTCGCGTGGCCGGTGCTCGTCGGCCAGCTCGCGATCATCGCGTTCGGCGTGATCGACACAGCGATGGTCGGCCGTTACTCGGCCGTCGACCTGGCCGCGCTCGGGCTCGGCTCGTCGATCTACATATCGATCTATATCGGCCTGACGGGCATCCTGTCGGCGCTGCAGCCAATCACCGGGCAGCTGTACGGCGCGCGGCGCTATGCCGAGATCGGCGAGGAAGTGCGCCAGGCGCTGTGGCTCGCGCTGCTGCTCGCGGTGCCCGGCTTCCTCCTGCTGCATTTTCCCGAGCCGCTGCTGCGTGTCGCGCACACGCCCGCCGCGCTGCACGACCGCACCGTCGACTACCTGCGCATCCTGTCGTACGGGCTGCCCGCCAGCCTCGTCTTCCGCATCTACAACGCGCTGACCAACGCGGCCGGCAAGCCGCGCCTCGCGATGATCCTGCAGATCGGCGCGCTGCTGCTCAAGTTTCCGCTCAACGTGTGGTTCATCTTCGGCGGGTTCGGCGTGCCGGCCCTCGGCGGCCCCGGCTGCGGGCTCGCCAGCACGCTGATCAACTGGGCGCTCGCGCTGATCGGCTACACGCTGCTCGCGAAGCTCGACGTGTTCGCGCCGCTCGCGATCTTCTCGCGCTTCTGCTGGCCGGTCTGGGAGCGCCAGAAGGCGATCCTGAAACTCGGCGTGCCGATGGGCCTGTCGTACCTGATCGAGGTCACGTCGTACACGTGCATGGCGCTGTTCATCGCGCAGTTCGGCACGACGACGCTCGCCGGCCACCAGATCGCCGGCAACATCGGCGCGGTGCTGTACATGACGCCGCTGTCGATCGGCGTGGCGGCGTCGACGCTGGTCGCGCGCGCGCTCGGCGCCGGACGGCCCGAGGAAGCCCGGCTGCTCGGCCGGCACAGCGTGATCTTCGCGTGCGGCATTGCCGCGACCTACGGCCTGCTCGTGTTCGTGCTGCGCCCGCTGATCATCGGCGGCTATACACCGAACCCGGCCGTCGCCGCGGCCGCGATGCCGCTCGTCGCGATCGTCGCGTGCTACCACGTCTTCGATGCGCTGCAGGTTACGTCGGCGTTCGTGCTGCGCGCCTACAAGGTCGCGGTCGTGCCGACCGTGATCTACGCGGTCGCGCTGTGGGGCGTCGGGCTCAGCGGCGGCTACGCGCTCGGTTTCGACGTGGGCGGCATCGCGCCCGCATGGCTGACCGGCGCGCGCGGCTTCTGGTTCGCGAACACGATCAGCCTGATGCTCGCGGGCGCCGGGCTCGTGCTGTACCTGCGCCGCGTCAGTCGCGCGCATGCCGCCGCGTCTACGTCCGCCTGACGCGTTGCCCGCTACGTCTCCTCAAGCACGTCGGCCGCGTGATACGACGATCGCACGAGCGGGCCGGCGACGACTTCCCTGAAACCGAGCAATAGCGCCTCGTCGCGCCACGCGGCGAATGCGTCCGGGCTCACATAGCGCCGCACCGGCAGATGGTGCGCGGACGGCGCGAGATACTGGCCGAGCGTCAGCACGTCGACGTCATGCGCACGCAGGTCGCGCAGCGTGTCGCGCACTTCGTCGTCACCCTCGCCAAGGCCGAGCATCAACCCCGATTTCGTCACCAGTCCCGGCCGCGCCCGCTTCGCCAGTGCGAGCAGTTCGAGCGAGCCGCGATAGTCGGCACCCGGTCGCGCCGCGCGATACAGCGATGGCACCGTCTCGATGTTGTGGTTGAACACGTCGGGCCAGGCGGTCGAGAGCGCATCGAGCGCGCGAGCCACGCGACCGCGAAAGTCCGGCGTCAGCACTTCGACGCCGATACCCGGCACGCTCGCGCGCACCGCCGCGATGCACGCGGCGAAATGCGCGGCGCCGCCGTCGCGCAGGTCGTCGCGGTCGACCGACGTGATCACGACGTAGCGCAACCCGAGCGCCGCGGCCGCCTCGGCCAGCCGCGCGGGCTCGTCCGGATCGAGCGGTTCGGGACGGCCGTGCGCGACGTCGCAGAACGGGCAACGCCGCGTACACAGCCCGCCCATGATCATGAAGGTCGCCGTGCGCTGCGCGAAGCATTCGCCGATGTTCGGGCACATCGCCTCCTCGCAGACGGAATGCAGCTGATGGTCGCGCAGCACGGCCGCCATGTCGGCGACCGCCGCGCTCATCATCGGCCGCGCGCGCAGCCATGGCGGCTTCGGCAGCGCCGCACCGGTCGCAGGCTCGACGCGCACCGGAATGCGCGCGAGCTTGTCTCGGCTTCTCGCGCCCGGCTGGCCGAGCGCCGTGAGGCTGGGTCGTTCGAGCGCGGCGGCCATCGTCAGTCTCCGAGAAACGCGACGATCAGGCGGTTCACGTCGGCGGCGGCCTCCATCTGCACCATATGCCCGCTGCCGGCGATCACCTCGGCGCGCACGCCGTCAGGCAGACCCTGCGCGTGCTGCGCCGGGATCACCTGGTCGCGCTCGCCCCAGATCACGAGCGTGCGCGGCGCAAGCGTCGCGAGCCCGTCGCGAAACACGCGCCGCTGTGCGGCGCCGTCGAACGCGGCATTCGCGATCTTTTCCAGCGCGGCCTGCACACCTTCGAGCCGCTTGTACTTGACGAGATCCTCGACGAGCTGCCGCGTGACCAGCGCGTTGTCCGCGAACAGCGCGCCGAGGTGCGGCTTCAGCGTGTTGCGGCTGTTGCCGGCAACGAAGCCGTCGATGTAAGCACGATTGATGTCCGTGCCGAGCCCGGCGCTCGCGATCAGCGTCAGCGACGTGACACGTTGCGGCGCGCGCTCGGCCGCCGCCATCGCGACCGCACCGCCCATCGAATGGCCGATCAGGTGGGCGTGGTCGATGCCCTTCGCATCGAGCAGCGCGAGCACCGCGTCTGCCAGTTCATCGAGGCTGCCCGTCTCGACCGCCTTGCCCGACTCGCCGTGACCAGGCAGGTCGAGCGCCCACACCGGCCGATGCGCGGCGAGATCCGCGTGATTGAACAACCAGTTGTTGAGGTCGCCGCCAAAGCCGTGGATCAGCACGGCGGGTGTGCCGCTGCCTTCGCCGAGCTTCAGGAAGCGCACCGTCCGGCCGCCGATCTGCGCCTTTTCGGGCTGCGGGCCCGCGGCTTCGTCGGAAGCCGCGCTCGGCACGAAATCGCGCTGGAAATCGGCGATTGCCGCGTCGATGTCGGCATCGCTCGCATCGGCGGCCGCGACGACGCCGAGCAGCGCACCGACCGGCAGCGTCTCGCCCTCCTGCGCGACCTGCCGGCGCAGCGTGCCGTCGAACGCGCATTCGACGCCCGACGAGATCTTGTCGGTCTCGACGTCGAGCACTTCGTCGCCCTTCGTCACGCGTTCGCCGAGCGCCTTCAGCCAGCCGTTGACCTGCCCCTGCTCCATCGACAGCCCCCACTTGGGCATCGTGATCATGTGAATCGACATCGTGTCAGCTCCTCGTCTTCAGGACCGCCTGCGCAATCGCATCGGCGGACGGGATATACAGGTCTTCCAGCACGCTCGCGAACGGCGCGGGCGTATGCGGCGCAGTGACAAGCTCGATCGGCGCCTTCAGCGCATGGAACGCGCGCTGCGCGACGAGCGCGGCAATGTCGGTCGCGATCGAGCAGCGCGGGTTCGCTTCGTCGACCACCACCACGCGCCCGGTGCGCTCCGCGCTTTCGAGGATCGTTTCCTCGTCGAGCGGCGACGTCGTGCGCAGGTCGATCACGTCGACCTGGATGCCGTCCTTGGCGAGCTTCGCGGCCGCGTCCAGCGCGAGATGCACCATCCGGCCGTACGTGACGATCGTCGCGTCGTCGCCGTCGCGCATCACGTTCGCTTCGCCGAACGGAATGGCATAGGACTCCTCAGGCACGTCGCCTTCGCGGGTATAGAGCAGCTTGTGTTCGAGGAAGATCACGGGATCGTTGTCGCGGATCGCCTGGATCAGCAGCCCCTTCGCGTCGTACGGCGTCGACGGGCACACGACCTTCAGCCCCGGAATGTGCGTGAACAGGGACGTGAGCATCTGCGAATGCTGCGCGGCCGCGCGCAAGCCGGCGCCGTACATCGCGCGGATCACGACCGGCGTCACGGCCTTGCCGCCGAACATGTAGCGGAACTTGGCGGCCTGGTTGAAGATCTGGTCGAAGCACACGCCCATGAAATCGATGAACATCAGCTCCGCGACGGGCCGCATCCCGCACGCGGCCGCTCCTACCGCCGCGCCGATGTAGCCGCCTTCGGACAGCGGCGTATCCAGCACGCGGCCCGGAAACTTGTGGAACAGCCCCTTCGTCACGCCGAGCACGCCGCCCCACGCGTCGTCCTCGCCCGGCGCACCCGCGCCGCCTGCGTTGTCCTCGCCCATCACGATCACGCTTTCGTCGCGCGCCATTTCCTGTGCGAGCGCTTCGTTGATCGCCTGCGAATAAGTGATCTTCCTTGCCATGTCTGTCTCCTGGAATGTTCGGTTCGCCGTGCCGGCCGCGGTGTCAGGCCGCGCTCACGGGTACGACACGTAGACGTCGGTCAGCAGGTCGGCCGCGTCGGGTACCGGCGCAGCCTTGGCCTGCGCGACCGCATCGTCGATCAGCGCCTTCACCTGGGCATCGACCGCGCGCAGGTCGGCGGTCGTCAGCGCTTCGGCCCGCACGACGCGCGTTTCGAAATGCTTCAGGCAGTCCTTCTCGTCGCGCAGCTTCTGCACCTCGCCGGGTGCGCGGTAGGTTTGCGCGTCGCCTTCGAAGTGACCGAAATAGCGCGTGAACTTCACCTCGACGAGCGTCGGGCCGCCGCCGTTGCGCGCCCGCTCGACGGCTTCGCCAAGCGCTTCGTGCACCGCGAAGAAGTCGAAGCCGTCGACGATCACGCCCGGCATCCCGAACCCGTTCGCACGATCGGCGATGTTGTCGGTCGCGACCGACCAGCTCGACGACGTCGCTTCCGCATAGCCGTTGTTCTCGGCCACGAAGATCGCGGGCAGCCGCCACACCGACGCGAGGTTCATCGATTCGAAGATCACGCCCTGGTTCGATGCGCCGTCGCCGAAGAAGCACACGCCGACGCCGCCGGTCTTCTTGTGCTTCGCCGCGAGCGCCGCACCGCAGACGAGCGGGCCGCCCGCACCGACGATCCCGTTCGCGCCGAGCATCCCCATCGCCAGGTCGGCGATGTGCATCGAGCCGCCCTTGCCGTGGCAGACGCCCGTCTTCTTGCCGTAGATCTCGGCCATCATCCCGTGCACGTCGACGCCCTTCGCGATGCAATGGCCGTGGCCGCGGTGCGTGGTCGCGACGTAGTCGTCGAGGCCGAGGTGCAGTATCGTGCCGACCGCGGACGCCTCCTCGCCCGCATACAGGTGAACGAAGCCGGGGATCTCGCCGGTCGCGAATTCGACGTGCAGGCGCTCCTCGAATTCGCGGATCGTGCGCATCAGCCGGTAGGCGTCCAGCAGCTTGTCCCTGCTGAGCTGTGTCGAAGCGGTCATGTGTGTCTCCTGGGTAGGTCTGACTGCGAATGCCGCCGCGGCCGGGCCGTGGCGACGGATTTCACGGCCTGCGGCCGTCAGTGGAACGTGAAGCCGCCGTCGACGTTCACGGCCTGGCCCGTCACGTTGTCCATCGTCGCGAAGAACAGCGCGAGCCGGCCCATGTCCTCCGGCGTCTGCGCGCGGCCCTGCGGAATCAGCGTCAACTGGTGCCGCTGCCACGACGCCTCGACCGATTCGCCGTCGGCCTTCCATTCGTCGGACAGCCGGTCCCACATGTAGGTACGCACGATGCCGGGGCAGATCGCGTTGACGGTCACGCCGTCGCGCGCGACCTCCTTCGCGAGTGCATTCGTGAAGCCGACGACCGCGAATTTCGATGCGCTGTAGTGCGCGAGATTCGGAAAGCCTTCCTTGCCGGCGATCGATGCGACGTTGATGATCCGGCCGCGGCCCTGCGCCTTCAGCGGCGCGAGCGCCGCGCGGCAGCCGAGGAACGTGCCCTTCGCGTTCACGTCCATCACGAAATCCCAGTCGCGCTCGGTCAGTTCGCCAACCGGATGAATGCTGATCACGCCCGCGCAGTTCACGAGGATGTCGAGCCGGCCGAGGTCGGCGATTGCCTGCGCAACCATCGCATCGACCTGCGCGGCCTGCGTGACGTCGACCTTCGCGACCGCCGCCCGGCGGCCGAGCGCGCGTACTTCGCGCGCGGTGGCGTCGAGTGCGTCGTCGAGCAGGTCGGCCAGCAGGATGTCGGCGCCCGCGCCGGCGAGCGTCAGTGCAATGCCGCGGCCGATGCCGCGCGCGCCGCCGGTGACGATGGCGACCTGTCCTTCGAGTGGGGCTGTCATGGCGATGTCTCCTTGATGATCGTTATGGATGTCGAAATGTCTCTCGGTAAAACGGTCTCAATAGCGCCACTCGCCGACATCGCGCAGCAGTTGCCGTGACGACGCGTAGCGCAGCGTGCGGCCGACGTCGACCGTCAGCGGCCCGCGCCAGTCGAGCGAGATCTCGTAGCGATCGCCACGCGCGACCTCGATCTCGCGCTCGCCGTCGAACGCGAGCGTGCCGTGCTCGAACGGGATCGTCTGCCATGTACCCGGTTCGAGCCGCTCGCAACTGCGCATCACGACGCGATCGACACGGCCCGGCGCAATCGGCGCGACGAGCGGCGTGCCGGCCGTCTTGCCTTCGCCCGCGAATCGCATCGCGAGCCCGTGCGGCGCGCTGCGCTCGAGCGGCGCCCACGCGCCGCCGAGTGCGGACAGGCCGATCCCGTCCGGTTCCGCAAACGTCAGGTAGAGCGAATCGATGTCGTCGGACCCCGAGATCGCGCGGGCGCCGATGAAACGCTGCCGCGCAGCGCATACGTCGACGAGCGCGATCTCCTCGCGCCCCGGCTGCGCACCCGCCACGCAGCGCACGACGAGCCGCTTGTTGCGCGTGAATGCGACTTCGGCCGGCACCGCGCCGGTCGCGGCAAGTCCTGCCGCGACACCGGCGACGGTGGCTTCGCGATGTTCGGGAAACGCGTTGTTGGTGCCGGTGGACAGTGCGACGAGCGGCGTCGCGCCGCAGTGCGCGGCGACGGCGCGATGGGTGCCGTCGCCGCCAAGCACGACGATCAGCGCGACTTCCATCCGGTGCAGGTATGCAGCGCCGGCCTGGGTATCGGCGACGGAGTCGGTGATCGGCAGGTCGACGAATTCGACTTCGGGCCAGCGCTCGTGCGGCGCGACCGCCCGATGCGTATCGATCGCACGCAGCAGCAGCGTCGCGATGCCCGTCCGGTCGCGCAGCGTCAGCACGCGCTCGACGCCCATCGCGCCGAGGCCGGCCAGCAGGCGCACGACCATGTTCGCCTTCTCCGCCGTCGGAAATACGGATGCATGCGTCGTAAGGCGGCGGATGTCGCGCCCCGATGCGGGGTTCGCGATCACACCGACGGTAACGGGCGTCGTCACGGGTTTGTCTCCATCCAGTTGGCCGGCCGCGGCGCGTTGGCGTGCTGCGGCCCTGCCTGTCTCGTCCGCTGCCATCGTCGGGAGGCGGATCGTCGTCATCGACGCGACCGCGCCGACTTGCCCGTGATCTCTGCAAGCGGCGTGCCATCGTGCGTGCGATGAACGTGAAACCCTTGTGAATGCTGGCGAGGCGGGGATGTCGGTGTTTCTGATTCGATGCTGGAAGGATGGAACGTGCGGCCATTCGGCCCGCTTGTCTCACATCGCTGATTCAACGAAACGGCCACCGTGACGCCGGTGCAAGCGCACCGTTCCGCCCGCAAACCGTGCGGTATCGCGGCGCCGCGCAGGCCGCGTCATGCCGGACGATTGCCGCATCTCGTACATGAACGCGTCTCAACGACACGAGACAGCCCGCGATACCGGTGAGACGAACGTCTCACGCCCGGCGCGTGCTGCGATGCAATGTGATCCGTCGAACGGGATGTGCTACAAGAACATCGCATCCCCCGCCGTACGGAACCGGAGCCGACCATGCCTTACGCCGTCCCCCAGGCCCAGCACGCCGACCGTGTACTCGGCGCGCTCGCCGGACGCCTGCCCGCGCCGGCCGAATCCACGCGCCTCGTGTCGTCGTGGCAACGGTCGCTGGAGCGCTACTGTCTCGACCCCGCTTCTTCGATCGGCCCGCGCGTGCTGACCGCAGCCGAGCTGCGTGAAGTGCGCGACAAGGAGGAGGCCTTCCTGCGCGCGTCGGGCCAGTGTCTGACGCGGCTGCACGAGATGATTCGCGTCGCCGACTACTGCGTGATGCTGACCGACGCGCACGGCGTGACGATCGACTACCGGATCGACCGCGAGCGCCGCAACGACTTCCGCCATGCGGGGCTGCACATCGGCTCGTGCTGGTCGGAAAGCGAGGAAGGCACATGCGGTGTCGCGAACGTACTGACCGATCTCGCGCCGATCACCGTGCACAAGACCGATCACTTTCGTGCGGCGTTCACGACGCTCACCTGCAGCGCGGCGCCGATCTTCTCGCCGGGTGGCGAACTGATCGGCGTGCTCGACGCGTCAGCCGTTCATTCGCCCGACGGCCGCGACAGCCAGCGTCTCGTCTATCAGCTCGTGCGGCAGAGCGCGGCGCTGATCGAGGACGGCTACTTCGTTCACAGCACCGCGCAGCACTGGATCCTGTTCGGGCATCCGAATCGTCACTACGTCGAAGCGCAACCCGAGTGGCTGATCGCGTTCGACGAATGCGGCAATATCGTCGCCGCGAACCGGCAGGCGCGCGACGCGCTGCCGGCGCTGCGCGAACCGCGCCATATCGACGAGATCTTCGATGCGACCGAGATGCCGCTGCGCGATGCCGCGCGGCTCGATGCAATCGTTGCGCTACGGCTGCGCGCGACCGGCGCACCGCTCTATGCGCGGCTGCGTGCGCCGCTACGGCACACCGGCCGCGAACCCGGCACGGCCTCGCGCCG